>DATMPT010000216.1:0-13711 GCA_035567355.1 Solirubrobacteraceae bacterium | reverse complement strand
CGCGCCTCCCCGAGTACCTGCCACGCCTTCCCTAGTACCTGCCACGCCTTCCCGAGCACATGCCACGCCTTCCCGAGCACCTGCCACGCCTCCCCGGGGCCCGGCCGCGCCGTGCCCCTCCGGCGGCGTCCCGTCCCCCTGCGCCCCCGGTGCGGTGTCCGCGCGCAGGTAAGGCACGACCCAGGCGAGATATACGACAAGCAGGCTGATGGCCCCCACGACGGAGATCGTGTTCACGTGATGGCTGGCCGGATCGTGGGCGGCGAGCGAGAGACCCAGCAGGACGATGATGAACACGGCAACCAGCAGCAGCGTGGCGGTGTCGCGCGGAAGGCGATGGGAGAAGCGCATCACTCCGTCCGGCGCCCTGTACGCGCCGACCACGATCACCAAGCCCAGGACGAGCATGGCGTTGGCGAAGATCGAGCCGATGATGGCCGTCTGGGCGACCACGAGCTCACCCTTCTGCAGCGCGAAGATGACCACGAACAGCTCCGGCAGGTTGCCGAGCGTTGACTGCATCATGCCGGTGACGGCCGGCCCGAAGCGCTCTCCCAGCTGCTCGGTCGCGAACGAGACCACCCACGCCAAGCCCGCCAGTGCCAGCGTGGCGATCGCAAAGCGTGGGACCGGCGCCCAGATCTGATAGTTGGCTACCCCGGCGAGCGCCGTGAGCAGGGCGATCAGAGGCAGAGCGATGCGCTCTAGCGCGGTAAAGCGGGCCACCTTCTCAGTGGCTCTCGAGCACCCGATCGATCAAGCCGTACTCAAGCGCCTGCTCGGCTGTGAAGAAGCGGTCGCGCTCCATGTCCTCGCGCACCTGCTCCTTTGAGAGGCCGGTGTTTTCGGCGTATATCTCATCCAAGCGCCCGCGCACGTTGAGGATCTCGCGCGCATGGATCTCGATGTCAGTCGACTGGCCTTCAAAGCCGGCCGAGGGCTGGTGGATCAGGATGCGCGAGTTCGGCAGGGCCGCACGCTTGCCCTTCGTGCCACCCGCCAGGAGCAGGGAGCCCATCGACATCGCCACGCCCACGCACATCGTGTGGATGTCGGGCTTGACGAACTTCATCGTGTCGTAGATCGCAAGGCCCGAGTACACGCTCCCGCCGGGGGAGTTGATGTAGATCGAGATGTCCTTGTCGGGGTCCTGGGACTCCAGGTGCAGGAGCTGGGCCACAACGAGGTTGGCGACCTGATCTTCGATCGGAGTGCCCAAGAAGATGATCCGCTCGTTGAGCAGGCGCGAGAAGATGTCGAACTCGCGCTCGCCGCGTGCGGTGCGCTCTATGACCATGGGGATCAGCTGCATACCGGGGTCCATGCGCACACCCTATCGAGCGCGATGACCTGACCCTATCCGGGTGTCGCGCGCGTGCGCATACGCGAGCTGCGTGCGCGTCGACGGTGCGCGGCAAGGCGCCTACGCGTGCGGCCAAGGCTGCGAGTTGATCGATGCACCCGGCCACGGAGCCCAAAGCGGACATAATGGCGGGTCGCGATGATTCCCCTGAACCTCCCCAACTTGCTCACGGTCTTGCGCATCATGCTCGTACCGGTCTTGGTGGTCGCCTTGCTCGGCAACACGCCATCCGGGGATGTGCTCGCGGCTGTCGTGTTCGCGCTCGCCTCGCTCACGGACTTCGTCGACGGCTACCTGGCGCGCACGCGGGACTCGATCACGACCTTCGGCAAGCTGATGGACCCGCTCGCCGACAAGCTCTTGATCGTGGGAGCTTTGCTGTGCCTGGTGTCCCTGCACCGCCTCGAAGGGTGGGTGGCAATGGTGATCATCGCGCGCGAGCTGGCGGTCACGATGCTGCGCGTGAATGCGGGCCAGTCGGGGATCGTGATCGAAGCCTCGATGTTCGGCAAGGTCAAGACCTGCATACAGATCGCTGCCATCCTGGCCGTGATCGCGGTGCATCCCTCACCCCTTTGGGTGTCCCTGCTGGTCTATCTGATGGTCGCGGTCACGGTCGTCTCGGGCCTCGACTATTTCCGTCGAGCCACTCGTCCAACGTCGTCTGATGTGCCGCCGGCTGGCCCCCCTCAACCTCGGCGCGCAACTCGGACATGAGCCCGTGGCGCTCAGCCACCACGTTGTGCTGGTGGATCGTCTCCAGGTTCTCCTGACGGGCTGACACGAAGCTGGCGCCCTCGAGCCCGGGGAATTGGGCGAGCACACCCGCGATCGTCTCGCGTACGCAGTCCTCGACGAAACGCGGGCGGCGGTGGGCCTTCTCCACGACCTCGGCCTCGTCGGTGCGCTTCATCAGCTCATAGATCTCCGAGGACATCGAGCCCTCGACGATCTCGAGCAGAGCCGCAGCGTCGATCTCCGCTTCGCAGCTCTCCACGCAGCCGATGTGCAGCGTCCCCAAGCCGCGCTGGTTGTGGGTAGCGACGGGAACGTGCTCGAATACACGCTCGATCTGCTCCTCTGAAAAGTCGTCCGCGCGCAGGCGCTCGCGCGCGCGGGACGCCACGAGCTCCTGGGCACACGGGCAAGCGGTCATGCCCGTGGCGGACACCCCCACCATGCGACGCGTACCCGCCGGCAAGGCCACAGCGCGTCCATACAAGGTGTAGATCTCCTGCGTCCTCACGCCCGACACAGGGGCCGGCTTGTGCTCCGGATAGCGCGCCGCGATCGTCACCTCGGCGCGCGCGGCGCCCTGACGCTCGCGCACAAGCTCGGCGATGTGCCGGGCGAGTGTCTCCGCGCGGAACGAGGACTCTTTGAGCACCACCTCGCCGATCGCCTCGTTGACCACCTCCTCGAAGCGCGACATGTGGGCGCCCTTCTGATCGGAGCCGAGATCCACGTAGCACTCGAGGCGCGCGTAGAACAAGTCCTCGCGGATGCGGATGACCTTTTCCACGCCGGTCACCCCGACCCTGGAAAGCCCCACGGCGATAGACGGCGCCCGGGCTTGGACATCCTCGGCTAGTGCGTGAGGCGCCTCGGCTAGTGTTTGAGGCGCCGGAGAAGCTGGGTTCAGCTTTGCGGTTGAGGCCATGATCGGGCAAGGGTAGTACGCCGGCCCACGGCAACCGGCTCCATTGACCTCAATATCTGGTATCACTCCGCACATAGCTTGAGGCACCAGGGAGGTTTGATCGGGATTGGACCCGGACCGCGCAAAGGGACTGCTAGGCCAAACGGAAACGCATAGGAGGCAAGTAGTCGGTACAGGGAGGTCGGAGCCGGTTGCTCCGATGGGGAGAAGCATGGATCCTGGGGGGGTCCGACATGACTACGCATACTGAGGGGCTATTGATGGCCACAGACGTCGCCGTGGCCGACATCGAGGAGGACGAGGGCGAGTTCGACCATCTGACGTTGCGCTCTCGCTTGGCGGAGATCCACCGCACCGAGCTCGACCTGAGCGCCGAGCCAAGCGTCGACTCGTTGCGCTTGTACTTGCGCTCGATTGGCCGTGTCCCTTTGCTATCTGCCGAGGAGGAGGTGTGCTTGGCCAAGCGCATCGAACGGGGCGACGTGGCCGCCAAGCAGCAGATGATCGAGGCCAACCTGCGCCTGGTCGTGTCGATCGCCAAGGGGTACCTCGGTCGGGGCATGAACTTCCTCGACCTGATCCAAGAGGGTTCGCTTGGGTTGATCAGGGCCGTCGAGAAGTTCGACTACCGGCGCGGCTACAAGTTTTCCACCTACGCCACCTGGTGGATCCGCCAGTCGGTGACTCGCGCGATCGCCGACAAGGGGCGCACGATCCGCATTCCGGTGCACATGGTGGACCGGCTCAACAAGGTCATATACGCCGAGCGCGCGCTCATTCAGAAGCTCGGGCGCGACCCTTCGCCCGCGGAGATCGCCGCTGAGCTCGAATGTTCGGCACACGAGGTGCGCGAGATGTTGCGCATGGCTCAGCTTCCCGTTTCGCTCGAGAAGCCGGTGGGCGACGAGGAAGACTCAGAGCTCGCGGACTTCGTGGAGGACGATACGGCCGAATCCCCCTTTGAGGTCGCCTCCAATGCCTTGCGCCGCCAGAGCGTGGCGCGAGTGCTGGCCTCCCTGCCGCGTCGCGAGCGCGAGGTGCTCGAGATGCGCTACGGGATCACCGGAGACCGCGTCCGCACCCTCGACGAGGTGGGCCGCGCATTCAACATCACGCGCGAGCGGGTCCGCCAGATCGAGAGCCGTACTCTCAAGAAGCTGCAAACGGCGCCCGAGGCCCAGGAGCTGCGCGAGGCGAGCTGAGGAGCACCGGCTCCTGGCAAGCGACGGGCGCCGGTTTGGACCCGAGGACACCGCGGCCTTCGGGGTGCAAGGCGGGCGCTTCTCCCGCCGGGGGTGGCCATCGCTATCATCGCCACCCCTGGCGGGGTTCCCGAGCGGTCAAAGGGGAGGCGCTGTAAACGCCTTGGCACTGCCTTCGCAGGTTCGAATCCTGCCCCCGCCACTACCCCGCCACTCGTGACGCACCGCCCCCGCAACTGATCATGTCCTCAAGTGCCCCGCAAGCTCGCGCGCGTCGGGCGTGCTGGCCGTGACGCGCTCCAAGGCGCCTTGGTTGCGGACCGCGAAGGAGACGGCCGGGACGCCACGGCGCACCGCCCACGCCCGGTCGAGGCGGATGGAGCGGCACACGTAGTAGAGCCAGGGCAGGCGCAGGCCGACCTTCAGGCCGCTCCGCATGACCTCGTGCAAGGGATCCTCGACCAGCTGAACGTCGCTGACGTCAGCGAGGGGCACGCTGATGGAGCTCATCAGCCCGAGCACCTTCTCCAGGCCGGCCAAACGGATCTCGATCTTTTCCTCAGATAGGTGCACGCGCACCGCGGGAAGGGTAATGAAGAGGTAGAGCCGACCCCGCTTGGGGTCAGCGAGTCACGTGATGGAGCACACGCGCCAGCCCAGAAGGGAGCATTAGCCATGGAGTCCTCCACACCCGTCCGGGTGCTAGTCGTGGAGCACAAGATCTCGGCCACACCACAGCTACTCGACGCAGTTCGCGAGCGGGCGCGGCGCGGTCCCTGCACGTTCACCCTGCTCGTGCCGAGAACTACCCACGGGCTTCACAAGGTGGTCGACCCACACGACCAAGAAGCCGGCGAGGCCCGCGGCGAGCTCGACCATACGCTGCCCGCCCTTTGCGACGCCGCCGGTATGCCGGTCGAAGGCATCGTCGGAGACCCGGACCCAGTTGCGGCGGTCGAAGACGCGATCAACCTGTATGGCTTTGAGGAGATCATCATCTCGACACCCAGCCCGCGGCTGGCCCGCTGGCTGAAGCTCGACCTGCCGAGCAAGATCTCGGGGATGGGAGTGCCCGTGACACGAGCGACCCCTTCGCCCGGAGAACTACGCGCCGCGGCCGCTTGAGTCCCCGGAATCTCTCATCGGCAGTCCAAACCAGGTGCAGATCACTGTCTGTAGACCTTCCGTCTGCGGACAGCCACAGTGTGAGGTATGGAGCTTGTCCGCGAGCAGTTCGCCGCCAATCTACGTCGTCATCGTACCCGAGTTGGGCTCTCCCAGGAGGCGCTTGCAGATGTGTGCGATTTGCACCGCACCGAGATCAGCCTGCTGGAGCGCTGCAAGCGCTCGCCGCGACTGGAGACGATCGTCATCCTCTCCCGAGGCCTGGAGCTTGCCTCTCCCGCCGAGCTGCTCGACGGGATCAGCTGACGGCCACAGGCCGGCGCTCACGGCGAGCTTCAAGCGGACGTCTAGAGCTCGAGTCGGTCAAAACTCGAGGCCGCTCGTGTCGCAAACACGAAATCGCCGACTCGATGGATCAAACCAGCGGCCTGTAGGTTCGCCAAGCCGTCGATCACCTCCAGACGCGAAGCGCTGAGCTGGCGCACCACCTCCTCCACCGACCACAGGCTTCCCGTATCGAAGTTCAAGAGCAGACCGAGAATCGCTCCCTCCGCCTGCTTCTCCTCTCCCGCAATGACGCAGCTGCCGCGTCCGCTCATTTGTCGGCCCTCCTTTGGCACCGAGGCCCCGACCGCCGCTCCTTTGCCGGCCGCCGTTGCCGCCCTTTCGTAGACGATGACCAAGCTACTCAGCAGCCCGGACGGCAAAGACGAACGTGCGTTCGGGACCTTGGGTCAAGCAAGCAGACTACCGGTCAATCGATAAATTCGGCACAACGAATTCGCGGGCAGGCTATCGCAGGGCGTCATGACGTCACCAGGCGGGATCTCTACCCACCCGAGAACAAGGAAGCGCTAAAGGGCTTCGCTTCCGCCAGCCCCGCGTACCCAAGCTTGCCCAGTCCGAAGACCTGCTCGATGGTGGCCAGGAGCGAGAAGTGGTCATACGTTTCCTGGGCCAAGCCGCCTTTCTTGATGAAAGGCGAGAGCAGTAGCAAGCCGACCTGTCCCCCACCGGGCGGCGACAGCTTGGCCGAGCCCGTCGGCGCCGGCAGATTGGGGAAATACGGCTGGCCGCAGCAGGAGCTCGAATCGGCGTATTCGCCGCTGGAGGGTGCGTTGTCGACTGTGATCGCTAGCAACCCGCCCTGCTTGTATACCTTTGACGCGAGGATCCGCGGTATCAACTTGTGCAGGAAGGAATCTGACGCCACCATCCCAGATGCCTTGCCGGACGCGCAAGGGGTCGGGTTGCCGTCGTCGCATGGCCCAGGCGCAATGTAGGAGAAAGTCGGAGTGCTCGCTTGCGACGCCAGATCGTGCGTCAATCGCTTCATTCCAACGTCGTGCTCTGCGCAAGCGGAGGATCCCGCGACAGAGCTGAAATACACGAACGGATTACGCCAGGTCTGATAGCCGGGCGCGGCGGCACCCGCGGCGAAGGAGACACTGGGGTCGGGCGCACCTGTGGCGGGATGGGCGCACGCGGGGGGCGTCCCCGCGCGTTCGTCGATGCCTTCGATGTATGCCTTCCAGGTGAAGTGCTTGGCTGTGAGCTGAGCCATGAGCGTTGGCGTCGACGTCGCATAAACACAGCCCTGGCCGAGCACTTGCCCGTTCGCACCGGCGCTTGCGGGGGCGATTTCGCTGTACTTGGGACAGTTGGCGGCCGTTGCTTCGGTGGGACCCTGGCCGCTGAGCAGAGCGATGCCGTTGGCGAGCCCTTCGTGGGCTACTCCGTAGTAGCGAACAAGCAGCTCGCCCTGTTTCTCGAGCGGTCCCGTCAAGTAGTGCGCGGGCGAGGCGGGCCCGAAGGCGGTCGCGTAGGGCTCGTCGTCGAGCATCACCACGAACACATGCTTGATCGCGGGCAGCTTGGCACCCACGCCCGGGGAGGAGGAGCCTTCGCCCCCACCCGCAGAGCCTTCGCCCCCACCCGCGGAGCCTTTCGAGCTCCCCGAGGAGCCCGCTGGGGATGTCCCGCTCGCGGCGCCCTGTTTGGTTTCGTTGGCAGGGCTCGCGGGGGCAGGCGCGGGAGCGGGGGTCGTTTCCGCTTCGGGCGCCGCCGGCGGGGTCGCCGGGGTCGTGGGCACTGGGGCCGCTGTCGCGGGCGCCTGCGCCATGAGCACCTTCACGGGCGCCCGGTTTGCCGCAAGCGAAGCGACCGCGCTGGATCCGGTCGCCCGCCCGATCAGCACCCCAAACGCCAGGAAGGCCGCGGCCAGGGCGGCCCACACCAAGGGCGAGGGCATCGGCAAGGCCCCCAGGCGTTGCTCGCAGCGGTGCAGCGGCTCGAGGCTCACGAGCCGGCTTGGACGGGGCGGCCAAGCTCGCTCGCATCGCTGGGCGCAGCGATCGCCGCGGAGTCACGAGGATCTTCACCTGCCTGCGGCTCAACCACCGGCGCCTGCGCAGGTTGAGCGGTGGCGCGATTCACCTCCTCGCGCACGCCAGGCGCCACCAGCTCGACTGTGCTGGCGTCGCGCTCGAGCCGCTCAGTCGGTTCTGTTGACCCATCCCCACCATCGCCGCCGCCGATGCGGTCCATCACCCTCGCGCCACACTGCCAGCAGAAGACCGCGCCGCGACTGCGCACCGCGCCACAGCTCGCACACGTGCCAACGATGGAGCTCTCCTCCATGTGCAGCAGCCGCTTGACCTCGGCGAGCTCGCCGTCGCGCTCTTGGAGCATCGCGGCGCGGCGCATCAGGACGTCGAGGCGGAAGTGGTCGCGAATCGCCATCTCATATGTAAGCCCACCGAGATTCCACTGCAGCTCGGCCACCTGCTCGGCAAGCTCGTCGCGGCGGCGGCGCAACGCGGAGCCGGGCTCGGGGCCAGCCGAACCAGCGATCTCAGGGTCGTGCCCGCCCACTAGGTCCCCACGACGTTCGGGAGGTTCTTTGACTTCTGCTCATAGCTCTGCCCGCTACCGCCGCGCAGGTTCTTCGCGGCGCTCGGCGGCGCTGGTTTGCTGATCGAGTTGCCGCTACCCGAAGACGATTCTTTGGCTTTTGCGGCTTCTTTCTTTTTGGCGGGAGCCGAGGTGGCGGGCGCTTCAGTCGTGGCGGTGGGCGTCGTCGGAGTCGCGGGGCCCGCGGCGCCTCCTACAGAGATCACCTGTGCGGGCGGTGCCTTGGCGGTACCCGCGCCCGCGCGACCGATCAAGACACCCACACCCATCGCCAACAGCAGTACGCCTACGCCCGCAAGCAGCGCGAGGCTGTTGTTTCGCCCGGATGGACCCGCACCCTGAGCGCCGGGCACGTTTGGGCTAAATCCGGGCGGGGTCGCGGGGACATGCGCCGATTTGTCGGTCGCTGGCTTGGGCGACGGCGGCCCGCTGAGATGCGGACGCGGCTCGCCGCACTGCAGGCAATAGCGCTGATCGTCCGCCAGCGGCGCCCCGCACTGCGCACACGGCTCGGTCACCATTGCATGGTCCACTCCGGCTGCCCTCGACTCGTGACGATTCTGTGAAGGCTCCGGCCCCAGCGGGGGCGCCTAGGGGCCGTGCCTCCACGTCTCACCTATAGAGCCGGCGAGCCTGCTTACTTCAACGTCGCCTGGCTCTTGGCAGTCGCGGCTTTCCCGTGCAGCGGCACGAAGGTGGTCGTCAGCGTCACTTTCAGCGCGCCCTTGCGATGCGCCAAAGCGCTCTTTGCGGCTTTTGTGAGCGACAGCGCGACCGTAAACGAGCCGGCTGCTCCGACCGTGAGCTTCCCGGTGCCTATCACCACGGTCCTGCCGTGGAGCTTTGCCTTGAGCACAATCGTGAATGCGCCAGGGCCGGAGGCGAATGCAGACAGACCGAGCTTGGGCTTGCCCGAGAGGGCGCCGGGTGTCAAAGCCGACAGTTCGTGAGCACCGGTGCTTGACGTCTCGTGGGCCGCGGCGGCCGGCGTCGCGGGGGGAGCCGGCGGGATGCAGTAGAGCGGAGGGGTACCGGGGGTCTCTCCCGGCTGACACATCGGCGCCGCCGACGCACTGCCCGGGAGAACCGCAAGGGCTCCGAACAGAACAAGGGGAGCGAGAGATCTCTTCATGCGATCAGGATCCGTTTCTTTGGAAGGGAACGTAGGAGAGCGTGCGAGCACGCGACTATCTCAGGTTTCGGCAACGAGCGACAGCGTCCTGTGAAGAACCAGATAACAAGCGTGTGAAGAATCGGGGAGCGGGCTTCCAGAGCGACCAGCCGGTTGCTAGGTTCCCGCTCGCTTGGGCTCGCCAAGGACGACCCAGGGACAGGCCAATCGATACAGGAGCCCGCCGCAGCGCCATGCAAGAAGCGTGTGGTTACTTGCTTTTGACTCTCTACCCTCGCTCGGGGTCGTAGTCGATGCGTCCGGTAAGCGAACCGGTGCGGACAACGATCCGCGAGTTCACTTCCGAGGTAGCCACACCGAGCCCAGACTCACCGTTGCGCGGAGCGCGCCTCCTCTGTGAGGAGCCGACATACACGATCGGGCAGCCGCCGGTGGATGGATGGCCGGTTCGTGCGTTCGATCTGACCGTTTGCCTGCTTGTCCTACCGGCGATCGTGCTGGTCGGAGCCATAACCGCGCTGCTGATCTTCATCGACTCACCCGGATCGATCTTCTACCGCTCAACGAGGGTAGGACGACATGGCAACACCTTTCAGATGCTCAAGTTCCGCAAGATGCGACGTACCGCGCTGGGGGGGCCATTGACGATGAGCGACGACGAGCGCTTCACGCCTATTGGCAGCTTCCTTTCGATGACCAAGCTCGACGAGCTGCCTCAGCTGTGGAATGTCATCAAGGGCGACATGCGCTTGGTGGGGCCGCGCCCCGAGGTGCCCGAGTTCGTCGCTCGCTACCGGCACGAGTACGAGGAGCTCCTGTCAGTGCTCCCCGGTATCACCGGCCCGGCCGCCGTTGAGTTTGCGAGCGAGTCTCACCTACTGAGCCTCCAGCAAGATCCGCTGAGCTTCTATGAGGAAGCGATCATGCCCCGCAAGATCAAGATCGACCTCGAGTACATTCGCACGCGCAGCCTGCTTAGAGATGCGCGCATCCTGGCCGAAACCGTGCTCGTCCCCCTATCCAAGGTGGCGAGGCGCATGAGCGGGGACCCTCGGGTACTGCGCGTCGAGGCCGCACTGATACTAGGTACGTGCGCGTTGCTCATGCTGACATTTGCGATCGCCAGTGGCTCGTGAGTAGTTGCGAGAGCGACGCGCGGTCCCGGTGAGCACAAATCTATACCCACCCGTAACCGACCCCGCGGCGCATAGCGAGACTCGAGCGGACGTACCCGGGGAGTCCGCTTACAACCCGGCTTCAACCGCCACGCTCCTCGCACTCGATTCGCTGCTTGACAGGGCAACCCCGAACACTCCTATCCTCGCGGAGGACACCGCGAGCGCTGCCGCGACCGGCTCGAACGCCCTCACCGGATCGCGGCGCGGAGCGCGGCTCACCTTCATGCTGGTGCTTGCCGATGTGCTGGCCCTAACACTCGCGTTCGCTTCCGGGCGGGCCATCTTCGGGCATGGCCCATGGAATCTCGGCTGGGTCAGTCTCGCCGCGGTCGTGGTCCTTTGCCTCGGGGCCAGGTCCTCCGGGCTGCACGAGCGCAACGATGGCTTGTTGCGTAAAACCACATTGGCAGAGGTACCGGGACTGTTCCAACTCGCGACACTCTGCGTTCTGGTCTCCTGGCTTACCGCGCAGACGCTCGATCGCCGCATTCCCCATCCCAGCGATGTATTGGAGCTGTGGCTGGCGCTCAGCCTACTGATCGTCGTTACCCGTAGCGCGGTGCGCTGGGTCGATGTGCGCCTATCGCCCCTCGAGCGGTGCGTGTTCATCGGCGACGAGCAGGCCGAGCGGGGGTTTTGCTCTAAGTTGGGCAACCACGAGGGGCGCAATGCCACTGTCGTCGCTCGCATCGACCTCGAGGACTTTCAGGCCGACAGACTCGAGGACGGCCTCCCGGGCGCGGTAGCCGATATCCGGCACCTTGCACGTGTCTTGGGAGTTCAGCGGGCGGTCGTGGCACCCCACGGCCACGAGGCCAGGGAAGTCCACGATCTCGTGCACATCCTTCAAGCGGCCGGGATGAAAATCAACGTCCTGCCAGGACGCCACGACATTCTTGGGCCCTCAATCGCGTTCGACGAACTCGATGGTATGGCGATCATGAGTCTCAGACACTTCGAGATGAGCAGGTCCTCGGCCTTGCTCAAGCGCATCTTTGATATCGCCCTCACGCTGATAGCCCTGCTCGCCACGTTCCCGGTGATGCTGGCTATCGCGCTCGCGATCAAGCTTGACAGCCGAGGACCCGTCTTCTTTTCTCAGTTTCGAGTCGGAAGGGGCGGGCTGGGTTTTCAGATGCTCAAGTTCCGCACGATGGTTCGCGATGCAGAGTCCCTCAAGAGCTCCTTGGCCGATCGTAACCAGGCCTCAGCGGGCCTATTCAAGATAAACGGCGATCCACGCGTTACCCGCGTGGGCAGATTTCTGCGCAAGACGTCGCTCGACGAGCTGCCCCAAATGCTGAACGTGCTCCGCGGCGACATGAGCCTCGTAGGACCGCGTCCCCTGATTCCCGAGGAGGACAGGCGCATGGAAGGACGTCAGCGTCGACGACTAGAGCTGCTGCCAGGCATCACAGGGCCCTGGCAGATTCTGGGCCCTGTGCGCGTATCGCTCGAGGAGATGGCCAACATCGACAACCGATATCTACTCGACCGCTCAATGTGGACGGATGTCACGATATTGCTCGGCACGCTGGGGCACATCGCTGGTCGACGCGGGTTGTGAGCCGCCCGCAGGATAGGATCGCTGCCTCGTATGACTCACCGGGCAGCTGAGACGGTGCTCAGGAGACCAGCCTCCCGGTACTCGCTTGCGCAAGATCCTTCACATCATCACGGCTCTGGATGTTGGAGGTGCCGAGGCAATGCTCCAGAAGCTCGTGCTCGACACCGATCGCTCACGCTTTGAGCCTGAGGTCATAGCGCTTACGGCGGTCGGCGCGATTGGTCAACGCATCGCCGAGGCCGGCGTGAGAGTTCGCGACATGCGCATGCGCCCAGGACGCCCCGACGCGCGCGCCGTTGGCCGGCTTGTCCGGTCGATGCACGCACTGCGCCCGGACATCGTGCAGACGTGGATGTATCACGCCGACTTGCTCGGAGGACTTGCCGCAAAGGTCCTTGGCGACACGCCTGTCATCTGGGGAATCCGTGGGTCCTTTGATCAAGAGAAGAGCAAACGCAGCATGATCTGGACCGCGCATGCGTGTGCCGCGCTCTCCTCACGGGTTCCGCGAGAGATAGTCTCCTGCTCGGCAGCGCTGGCCGAGTCACACGTCCGCCTCGGATATGACAGGCGACGCATCAGGGTGATCCCCAACGGCTTTGACACAAGCATCTACAAGCCGGATCCCTCCGCCCGTGCGCGGCTGCGCGTGGAGCTCGGGGTCGGCTCTCAGACACCGCTCATCGGTCACCTCGCTCGCTGGGATCCGCAAAAGGACCATCTCGGCTTCCTGGAGGCCGCCGTAGGCGCTCTGCGGCGACATCCCGACGCCCATGTCGTCATGTGCGGCACGGGCATCGACGATCACAACGAGAGGCTCGCCGGCGCGATCCGGAAAGCGGGAACCGGTGAGCGCTTTCACCTACTTGGATGCCGAAGCGATGTCCCCGGGGTGACCGCCGCGCTCGATGTGCTCGTCTGCTCCTCCATCTACGGCGAGGGCTTCCCGAACGTGCTGGGAGAGGCGATGGCATGCGCAGTGCCGTGTGTCACAACAGACGTGGGAGACTCGGCGAGGATCGTCGGCGAGACCGGCCGGGTGACGCCCGCGCGCGACCTCCAAGCACTTGCCTCGGCGATCTCGGCTGTGCTCGAGCTCAGCCCGCAGGAGCGTGCGGCGCTCGGCGGTGCGGCCAGACGCCGCGTGCAGGAGCACTTCGCGCTGGAGCGAGTGGTGGAGATGTTCGAATCGCTCTATGAGGAGGTGAGCGCCGGTGTGTGGCATCGCGGGCTTCGTTGACTTCGCAAGCCGCGACTCGCTGGAGACGCTCGAGCGGGTGGGCCTCTCAATGGCCTCAACCCTCCGCCATCGTGGTCCAGACGACGGGGGGGTGTGGGTCGACCCCTATGCCAGAGCGGTACTGGCGCACCGACGGCTGTCGATCCTCGACCTCTCGATGGCCGGCCATCAACCGATGGCCTCCGCAAGCGGACGCTGGATGCTCAGCTACAACGGTGAGATCTACAACTTCAAGGCCCTGCGCGCGGAGCTCGAGCGGCTCGGACATGGCTTTCGTGGCCATTGCGACACCGAGGTGTTGCTTGGCGCCGTAGAGCAGTGGGGCCTCCCC
>DATMPT010000215.1:0-7807 GCA_035567355.1 Solirubrobacteraceae bacterium | reverse complement strand
GCTCCGAAGAAGAAGTTGTGCCAGGAGGCGCCCATGCTGCGCACGGCCGCGTCGTAGAAGACGTTGCCGGGTACATCGTGGATCTTCCACAGGCGCAGTGCACAGGCGAGGGCGAGGATCGCGCCCATCGCAAGCCATCCCCCCTGGCGGGTGCTTGGGATAGTTTGGCGTGCGGGGCTCTCTATGGGCCTGGGCGCAGGCGCGACGCTATAGATCACGCTTGCGCGACTGCGCCGGCGAGGAACATGCAGTGGAGCTTGGAGCCCATATCTAAATCGTAAGTCAGCTCGCCATGAGAAAGCGCTTACCCATGCGCGACCGGCAGCCCCCGGTGATACTTACAGGCTCGATGAGGAGCACCTTGAGCATACGCGATCGAGATCGGCAGCCTGCAAGCACCCGCACGGGAGACGACTGGTTTGGGCGCCTGGCCGTGCTGGCCGGGACCACGGTGGCTATCGTCCTGGCGACAGCGCTCGTCATGGCCTTCGGGGTATTTGACGTCAAATCTCGCGCCGACCCTCCGCTTTCGCTGTCGGTCTCGATCGACGTCAACCATCCTGGGGCGCGCGTACCTCGCAATTTTCTCGGACTCTCTTTTGAGATGTCCAGCCTGCGCCAGATAGTCAGCTACGCCGAGCGCGGGAATCTTGTCAGAATGCTCCGCTCACTCGGCCCAGGCCTGCTTCGCTTCGGCGGCGTTTCCGCCGATACCGAGGTCGCCTGGACCGACGCCCGCACCCCGTTGCCCTCGTGGTCCTCGAAGGCGCTGGACGTCGGCGAGTTTCGAGCTCTGCGCAAGCTCGCGGCCCGAAGCGGCTGGCACGTCCTGCTCACGATCGGCCTCGCGCACTATGACCCTCGCGCCGCGGCCCGCGAGGCCGCCGCCGCCAAACATGCACTCGGCCGGTGGCTTACCGGGGTCGAGCTGGGCAACGAGCCGGATGCCTATGCGCGACACGGACTGCGCTCTGAACCGTGGACGTTCTCGCGATACGACCTGCAGGTGGCGGCCTACCGCCGTGCGATTCACAGGGTTTCGCCCGGCCTTGCGATCGTCGGCCCCGATGTCTCCGGGTCGCTGATCTTCGAGAGCTGGGGACGGGGCGCCGCGCTGCACGACAGGCCCGCGCTGCTCACCGGACACCATTACCCGTTGGGCTGCCATACAGTGCCCGCGCCGAGCGTCGAACGCCTGCTCAGCTTGTCGATTCGTGGCGCCGAGGACGCTTCGTTGCATCGCTACATGGCCGTCTCACGCAGGGGCGCCTTGCGCTTTCGCCTCGACGAGGCAAACAGCGTGTCGTGTGGCGGCAAGGCGGGCATCAGCGACAGATTCGCCTCGGCGCTCTGGGCGGTCGACTACATTGCTCACGCCATGGTGGCGGGTCTCGCGGGCATCAACCTGCAAGGCAACCCCGCCAACTGCCAGGGCTACACGCCGGTGTGCGCGCCCACGCGCGAGACGCTTGCCCGTGGCGAGCTCACCGCCCGGCCGGAGTGGTATGCGCTCTTGCTGGGCAAGACCTTGGTCGGCGACCGTCCGCTGCACGCCATCGTCTTGCCTGGCAATGCGAACATCGACGTCCTTGCCTTCATGGGCGAGGAGAAGCTTCGTGTGCTGATCGTCGACGACGAGCCCTCCGCGAGCAGGCATGCCCTGGTCGAGTTGCACGTGGGAAGCAGATTCGGCGATGCGACGGCTCTCCGGCTCACTGCGCCTTCGCCAAGCGCGGCGACTGGCGTGCGTCTTGGGGGTGGCGCCGTGCAGAGCCTCGGCACACGGCGCGCTCCCGCACAGCGCTCGCTTGAACCCAAGCGGGCCGGCGTGATCGCCCTCGAGGTCGCCCCGGCCAGCGCGACCCTGGTCACGGCAACGCCCTGATGTGAAAAGCATCTCCGTGCAACCGATCTCCGGTGAAAGCGCATCTCCCCGGACGCGCCCGGGAATGCCCTGCCCTAGCGCGCATAGACCGCGAAGAAGTCCCGGTCATCGGGTGCGAGATATCTCGTAGCGGAGCGTTCCATGCCGGGCAGCAGGTTCAACGGCGAGATTGCGTCCGGAGCGCCATAGCTGATGAAGCTCACCCAGTAGGAGTTGATGTCGAGCTCCATCGCGCGCACAGCCCCGGCGTGAGCAAGGGTTGCGGCCAGGCTGCCCACCGTCTGATCTTCCCCGGCGGCGTAGATCAGGTTGCCGTGGCGGTCGACGCCGATCCCCGAGCGCCATACGAGGATTGCGTTGCCGAGGGTCGCACCCCATTCCGGACCGTTGCCCAGGTTCGGGTTGGGGTGTCCTTTGTACACTATGAGCGGCAGGTTCTGGCGCGCGAAGAGGACCGGCTGGGGTGCGCTCGGTCCGTAGCGCCAGTCGATCACCCCCAAACGGCCGTCGCGGTAGCCGACCAGCGTGGCCAGGCCGTCGTGCATCGTGGCGTAGGTCTTGCCGTCCAGAACGAAACCACCATGGGAATCGCTCAGCTTGAAGCCACTGTTAAAGGTTGCCAGCAGCTTGCCACGGCGCGCTCGAGGAACATCCATCGAACCGCGCGGGATCGACACCGAGGGCTCCATGCGGCCTGGGTTGAGGGTCAAGATCGTCCGCGCTGTGTCAATCCAGGCCAAGCCGGCGACCACGCGCGGGTATTCAGGCTGGTTACGCAGCGTCGTGACCAGCAGCGGCGCGCTGGTCCCTGCTCCCGGGCGCGTGCTGCGCCAGACCCCCTCGCCGGGCAAGGCGGGACGTAGCAGTGGAGTCACCCGGGCAGGGCGATAGCTCGCGGCGGACAGTCGTCGCGCGCGCAGCCTCTGGGCGCGCGCCCTGCCGGCGGCGTTGTAGCCGGCTTGGGGCAGCGCGCGCAGCGTTGCCCCGCCCTTCTCAGGCGCTGTTAGGGAGTAGTAGATCGACTCGACCCGTGACACCAGTCCCGCCGCGCCGTTGTCGCGCAGCCACTCGACCGAGCGGATGTCAAGGCTCGAGTTCGACGGTGCGAGGATCGCGTTCAGATAGGAGAATGCAGCGGGGATAAGCGTCAAGAAGGCCGCGATCAGGAGGATGCGCCGCGCCCTGCGCGGAAGCCCTACCCCGGTGAGCCCAGTTGCGCGCCTTTTAGGACGATTCGTCTGATTGGTTGACACGCGGCGCATGGCTGTGCCCAACTCCATGCCCAGACTTTAGGCACAGCCAGGTTTTCTCGCGGAGGGTCTTCCCAATAATTAGAGCACCCTCACATATGGAAAGTCACACCTTGTGGTGGCGCAAGCATGCAGGGAAAGGGTAATCATGCAGAAGGCTTCCATCGTGCGACTGGGCTCCATCGTTGGCTCGCCGGATGAAGTAGATGCACAGCGCCCCAAAGTCTCTTACTGGAGATTGAACATCAACTCACTCCGAGCACCGGCCAGCATCGATCAGGCGCAAGCCGAGCTCGGCGCGGAATTGCCCGGCGACGGCGCGCCGGCGCAACTACGGCGATCCGGGGCATCGCCGCGCGTGCTCCTGCGGGCGTGTCGTCCTCGCCAATGGAGCAAGAACCTACTCGTGTTCGCCGCACCGTGTGCGGCAGGGGTCATCGACCGGCCGCAGATCGCCGCGCGGGCCGTGGGGGCTTTCCTTGTGATGTGCATGCTCTCCAGCGCGACTTACTTGTTCAACGACGTGCGCGATCGCGTGCAGGATCGCCAGCATCCACACAAGCGCTATCGACCGGTAGCCGCGGGTGAGCTCTCGCCGCGCTCGGCGCTCGGGCTCGCAACGGCGCTGGCTGTCCTTGGCGTAAGCGCCGCGATCGCCATCGCCCCTGGCTTGGCCTTGGTCGGGTGTGGCTATCTCGCGTTGACGGCGAGCTATTCGCTGTGGCTGCGCCGCATCGCCATTCTCGACATCCTGATTATCGCGGCCGGTTTCGTGCTGCGTGCCCTCGCCGGGGGTGTTGCGACCGATATCTATCTGTCGCGCTGGTTTGTCATCGTGACGGCATGTTGTGCCCTCTACCTGGTCGCCGCCAAGCGATACGTCGAGCTTCGCGAGCACTCGATGTCCGGGCCCATGCGCGCAACGTTGCGCCACTATTCGCTTAGCGGTCTGCGCCTGACGCTCATTGGCGCAGCCACCACCGCCAGCGCGGCCTACGCCGGGTGGGCGTTGACGCGGCCGTCCCACGTGGGGTGGTACGCACTGTCGATCTTCCCTCTGGTGCTTTGGCTGGTTCGCTATACCAGCCTGATCGAGACTGGAGCGGGTGAAGCTCCGGAGGAGTTGATCATGCACGATCGTGTGCTGCTGGCACTCGGGGCCACGTGGGGCCTGCTTTTCCTCGGCGGCGTCTATGCCGGTAGCTGAGCCCGCGGCTCATGAGCCGCGGGTGCATACCGAGCGGGTGCTGTGTGGATGGGGGCGAAGCTCGCGCAGCCGAGCCCGCGTGATCGCCGCACGTAGTACCGAGCACGTCCTCGAAGTCCTCGCCGAGAGCGACGCCGTGATTGCCCGTGGAGCAGGACGCAGCTACGGCGACGCGGCTCAGAACGGTGGCGGCGAGGTGCTCGACATGACCGCGCTGAACAAGGTCATCTCGATCGATCGCGAGCAGGGATCCATCACCGCCCAGGCAGGGGCCACGATCGCGCAGATGATGACCAGTCTCGCGCCTCACAACTTGACTCTGCCAGTCGTGCCGGGAACCCGGCACGTCACGCTCGCGGGGGCTATCGCAAGCGACATCCACGGCAAGAACCACCACCGCGACGGCGCCCTGGCTCGCCACGTCGGCGCACTTTCCCTTTGCACGCCGAGGGGCGAGTGCCTGGAGATCTCACCCGAGCTCAACCCCGAGTTGTTCTACGCCACGCTCGGAGGCATGGGTCTGACGGGCGTCGTGGTGCAAGCGACCCTGCGTACCGAGCCGCTCGCCGCGCCGTGGGTCGTGGCGGATACCGACCGCACCGCCAGCTTCGAGCAGACCCTCGCGCTGATGTCCGGCGAGGAGCGTCACCGCTACTCGGTCGCCTGGCTGGATCTGCTTGCCGAAGGCCCACACTTGGGACGAGCGGTGCTCAGCGGTGCCGATCCATGGCCAGCCGGGAGAGCTCTACCGCCAGCCGGCAAGAGAACACGCGCGGCATATCCTGGCACGATCTCAGGGCGTCCCGCGCTGGAGGTGCCACACGGCTTTCCCGCGGCCCTGGTGCGCCCGTCGGGCATGCGTGCCTTCAACGCGCTGCGCTGGCACGCCACGCCACGCCGTGAGCGCGAACGGCCACTTGCACTTGCGCCCTATTTCTTTCCGCTGGACGCCTTGGGGGCATGGAACCGGCTGTACGGCCCACGTGGCTTCATCCAATATCAGTTCGTGGTCCCCTCCGGTCAAGAGACACAGCTCGGGCGGTGTGTGCGACTGCTGCGCCAGCGCCGGCTGCCTGTCTACCTCGCCGTGCTGAAGCGACTTGGCGCCGAGTTCGGCGGTCCCCTGTCCTTCCCGCTCGAGGGTTGGACGCTTGCCCTGGACCTACCGGCGCCGGCCCCCGGGCTGGCGGCCGCGCTTCAAGAGCTGGATGAAATCGTGGCTGGATGCGGTGGCCGGGTCTACTTGACCAAGGACGCCAGGCTCAGGGCCGAGACGATGGCCGCGATGTATCCACGGCTAAAGCGCTTTCACACCCAGCGCGCCCTGGTCGACCCCGGCGGGGTGCTGCGCTCAGACCTCGCCCGGCGCTTGGGACTGTGCGAGACCGCACCGTGAACCTTGGGAGCGCCGGCTCCTCCGGCAAACGTATCGTCGTACTGGGCGGAACCTCACAGATCGCCCTCGCAATCGTCGCCGAGCTGAATGCGCGAGAGCCACGCGAAGTGGCGCTGGTGGGCCGCAACCGCGAAGCCCTGGCCCGCGCGGCCGAGGATCTCACGGGAGATGGCTGCCGGCGGGCAGCGGTCTTCGAGCTCGACGCTCATGAGCTTCACCGTCATCAGCGGGTCATCGGCGAAGCCTTCGACGCCTTGGGCGGCGCGGATATCGTGCTGCTTGCCGTCGGCATCCTTGGCGAGCGCGGCGGCCTGCCCGACGATACACCCGCTGCGCTCGACGTGCTCGAGGTGAACCTGGTGGGAGCAGGATCGCTGTTGATCCACAGCGCCAGGCGCTTGCGCGAGCAGGGTACCGGTACTTTGGTTGTGCTCTCCTCGGTGGCCGGCCAACGCGCACGGGCCGCCAATGCCGTCTATGGAGCATCCAAGGCCGGCCTCGACGCGCTCGCCCAAGGATTCGGTGACGCGCTCCACACCCAGGGCGTAAGGATCCTCGTCGTGCGCCCAGGCTTCGTTCACACCCGTATGACGCGCGGGCTGAAGCCGGCGCCACTAGCGAGCACCCCCGTGGAGGTGGCGCGGGTAGCCGTCGAGGGCTTGGATCGAGGTTCTCACACCGTTTGGGCGCCGCCGGCTCTACGCTGGGTCATGCTCGCCATGCGCCTACTACCGCGCTCCATCTTCCGCCGCCTCGAGCAATGAGCGCCAAGCCATTGAGGGACATGGGCCATCTGCACGCCCGCCGCCGCCAGGCGCGCCGCCACCGCCACCTGCGGCGAGTGGACGTCGGTCTCGCCGTGCTGATCGCGGCAGCTGCGCTCCTGTTGGCGCCCGGTGTGGCGATTGTCGCCGTCATCGCGCTCGTGGTGCTGGCGGTCTGCCTCGTCTCGTTCGCGTTCGAACGATGGCGCTCGCGTCGAGGGTGATTCGCCACGCAGGTCTTGGGCCGGCGGCACTCCGCGCATGGGTGTAAGAGACAGATGACCTCCCAGGCAAGGCGGCTCATCGCAGCGGAGAGCCGGCGGCGCAGTCCGGTAGAGCGGTGGCTCTTGTCAGGCGACGTTTGCGTCTACGCTTTCTCGTTCGACAGGCGAGGGCCGGCTCGAGAGATTCCACACGCGATCTGAGCGATAGAGGAAGCCATCCACATCGATCCATACATCGTCCTTGGCAGCGCGATCATCGGTTTCCTGGTCGGCATGACCGGGGCCGGAGGCGGTGCATTGATGACGCCAATGCTGATCCTGCTGTTTGGGGTGCAGCCCGCGGCGGCGATCTCCAGCGACCTCGTGGCCGCCGTCGTGATGCGCCCGATCGGGGCGGCCGTGCACCTGCGCCGCGGCACGGTCAACCTGCGCCTGGTGGGCTGGATGGTGCTTGGCTCGGCGCCGATGGCCTTCTTGGGGGCCTACGTCCTGCATCTGATGGGCAACGCCAAGGCAGCCCAGCACAACATCGAGCTGGCGCTAGGCGCGGCGCTCCTGGTCGGAGCGACCGCCATGGTCCTGCGATACATCCTCGACCGGCGTGGTGGCTCGCGCCGCCTGGCAACGGTTCACGAGACCGTCCCGCGCCCCCTGCCCACGGTGGCGATCGGGATGATCGGTGGAATCATCGTCGGGATAACCTCGGTGGGCTCGGGCTCCTTGATGATCATCATGCTCCTGTTTCTATATCCACTGCTCAGCGCCGGCCAGCTGGTGGGAACCGACCTCACCCAGGCCGTGCCCTTGACGCTGGCGGCCGCGCTGGGGGCGCTCGTGTTCGGTCATGTCGTGTTCGGCGTTACCGCGTCGTTGATTCTGGGGAGTGTGCCCGCGGTGTTCGTGGGCTCGCTCGTCTCCTCCAGCGCCCCCGACCGCTACGTCAGGCCGATGATCACCTTTGTCGTGGCCGCCTCCGGCCTGAAGTACGTAGGGGTTGGGACTACCGCTCTCGGCTGGATCCTGTGCGGCATGCTCCTGCTCGGCGCCTCGGTCTGGCTGCTCTACGTCCGTCCCACCCAGC
>DATMPT010000214.1:0-3557 GCA_035567355.1 Solirubrobacteraceae bacterium | reverse complement strand
CCGCGCGCGCTGATGATCTACATGGACTCGCTACGAGCGACACAGGAGATCGAACTGGAGGTCGTGTACGCCGGGCATGGCGAGCCGGTCGAAGAACACCGGACCCTGATCGACGAGCGTATGAAGATGCACGAGCGGCGCGCGAACAAGTTGCATGAGCTGATCGCCGAGCGCCCCAGCCACGCCTATGAGCTGGCGCAGGAGATGTGGGGCAACGTGGCTGTCACACAGGCATTCCTGACGCTGTCTGAGGTGCTGGGGCATGTGGATCTGCTGATCGAGGAAGGACGCGTACGCGAGCGCGAGGAAGCGGGCGTGACACGCTTCGAAGCCGCTTGAAACAGTAGAGTACAATAAACTCCATGACAGTTGGTTAGGAGGAGGGGTCGTGGAGAGCGCTACATCAAATCCGCACCTGAACGTGTTCGAGCCCTATCGCGAGCTCTCACGGGGACACGAGGACCAGCTCACACGGGCGGCTATGATCGTTCTGCGCCTGGTGCCGCTGGCGCGCGAGACACTGCTGCGGGCGATCGGCGAGCCCTCCCAAGCGCAGCTGCCGGATTGCGTGGTCGACATGCAGGCAACCAACCTCGTCGATCCCTCCGAGGAAAACGTGGCGAATGGCGCGGTGCAGAGGGGGCGTTTGGTGAGCGTCTTCTTGACGCCGGACACCGAGCCGTTCGATCTCGCCGAGAAAGTCACAGATACCGAGGACAACCAGCGCTTTGACGGCGTGCTTCGCTTCGACCCCGAGCTTGTGGTCGTGCTCGAGAGCAAGGTGTGCAGGCGCTGGGCACGGCGCAACGGCCATCGCGTGGCCGAGCTCAACCTGAACGGGACGCGCTTTGCGCAGCGGCGCACGAGCGTCTTGCGCTGGCACGACCTGCTTGAGTCGTGGTGGCGCTTGGTCGAGCTGGGCGTGCTGGGGCCGGCCGAGCAGGCGATCGTCAAGGACGTGCTCTCCTATGCCCACCAGGACTTCGGCCAGCTGCTGCCGTTCGGAACGTTGCGCCGCGTCGGCAAAGACCCAGTGCGGCGCAAGTGGAGGCTGCGCTCGCTGCTGCGCGAAGCGAGTGGGATCGTGCCCGAGCGCGCTGGTCTCGTGCACGTGCGCCTGGACACGGCGCTCGGGGTCGCCTCACTGCAGCGCGCGGCGCTCGACATCGAGGAGGAGCGTCTCACCCTGCACCTGTGGCCCGGCGAGCTGAAGGCTCAGGCCGAGCAACTCTATGCCGGCGGCCACGCGGAGAGCCTGTGTGAGCTGCTGGACACAGACGGCCCGGGCGCCTGGCAGGTCAAGCCCCAGCCGCTGCTCGGCTTTCGCAACGCTCCGGTGCGGACACGGGTTTATCTCACCTGTCGCTTGGATCCGGGCGAGTACGCGCGGCGCTGGCAGGGCGAGGACTGGAAGCAGGTGGGCGCCCATCACCGCAATCACATCGTGCCCGACCTATGGCCATGGCTGCTCGAACGAGGTTATGCCTCAGAGACCGACCGCGACCGGCTCGACCCGTTCCTGCACGCGCTCGGGCGCCGCTTCGCGCACCTGCGTCCCACCATCCACGTGTCGCGCTCGTGGGACTGGAACGAAGCCGAGCGCCTGGACGACGAGAGCCTGCTGGCGGGCGAGATCCACGACGCGCTGAACAAGGTGCTCGGGTTGCTGGGCGAGCCGCAATTGCCGCTCATCCTTCAGCCGGCCGAGGCAATCCCACCGCCAGGCGCGTCCCGGCGGGCCACATCCTCGCGCGCGGCCCCCATGCCGGGCCGATCCTCGAGCACGTCGTCCGCTCCCGCGAGGCCAGCGCTCGCGAGGACATCGGCCAAGAACAGTCGGTGAAGGCGATCGTCGGGTCCCAGCTCGGTGTGAAAGGCAACCGCCGTGATGTGGTCATGGCGCGCCGCCACCGGATGACCGTCAACCTCGGCCAGGATCTCCACGCCCGGGCCGTGCTCGGCGATCCAAGGGGCGCGGATGAAGATGCCTCGGAGTGGTCCGCCGACCAGCCCCTTCACGGCGACGTCGGCCTCGAAGCTGCGCAGCTGGCGGCCGAAGGCGTTGCGCTTGGCGCGCATGTCCATGATGGAGAGGTGCTCGCGGTCGAGCATGATCAGGCCAGCGCAGGAGCCGAGGAAAGGTATGCCGGCTGGGCCAGCCGAATCGCTCTCCCCCGCCCCGGCAACGCCTGCGAGCCGGCGCAGAGGCTCGGCCAAACCCTCACGCTCGATGCCCAAGGTCATCGTGGTGGACTCCCCGCCGGGAATCACCAAGCCGTCGAGACCATCGAGGTCGTCCGGCACGCGCACTTCGCGCACGCGCGCACGCAGGCCCTCCAAGACGCGACGATGCGCCTCGAAGTCTCCCTGCAGGGCAAGCACCCCCACCAACGGCTTCGCCGTCGGTGCCGGCGGCGCCGCTACCACCCTCTTTGGGCGAGGAGCTGCTCGTCGGCGAGCTTGGAGCTCTCGAGGCTCGCCATCGCGGGCCCCAGGCCGCGCGAGGCGGCGGCGACGCGCTCGGGGTCCTGCCAGTGGGTGGTGGCCTCGACGATCGCACGCGCACGCGCGGGAGGATCGTCGGACTTGAAGATGCCCGAGCCCACGAACACGCCCTCGGCCCCCAAGGCCATCATCAAGGCGGCGTCGGCGGGCGTGGCGATGCCGCCAGCGCAGAACAAGACCACCGGCAGCCGGCCCTCCTGGGCGACTTCGCGCACCAGGTCAAGCGGCGCGGCGTGCTCCTTGGCGGCGCTTGCGAGCTCGGACTCCTGGAGGGCCCCCAAACGCCGAATCTCGCCCGTTATGCCGCGCATGTGTCGCACCGCCTCGACGATGTCGCCGGTACCGGCCTCCCCCTTGGAGCGGATCATCGCGGCGCCCTCGCCGATCCGGCGCAGGGCCTCGCCCAGATTCGTCGCTCCGCACACGAATGGCACCTTGAAGGCCCACTTGTCGATGTGGTTGGACTCATCGGCGGGCGTGAGCACCTCGGACTCGTCGATGTAGTCGACCTCCAATGCCTCCAGGACTTGGGCCTCGACGAAGTGGCCGATGCGCGCCTTGGCCATCACGGGGATGCTGACCGCCTCCTGGATCCCCGAGATCATCTCAGGGTCGGACATGCGCGCCACTCCCCCGTCGCGGCGAATGTCGGCCGGCACGCGCTCCAAGGCCATGACCGCCGCGGCGCCCGCGTCCTCGGCGAGCTTGGCCTGCTCGGGCGTGACCACGTCCATGATGACCCCGCCCTTGAGCATCTCTGCCAGGCCGCTCTTGACGGTAAATGTCGCCTCGTCGCGCATGTTCTTGATCTTATCCGGGCCGGCACATGAAGCGGTCGTCCATTCGTCATGCACTAATGAGCTACCGGTCGGCGCATGCGCCGACCGGCGGGGAGGTGCATGCACCTCCCCGGACTGGGTCGCATGCGACCCAGTCTTCCTGAAAATGGAGATGAAGACCTGGGCCCGGCTACTTCAGGCGGAAAGCCTTGATGCGGTCGTCGTACTGCGCGGTGTCCTTCGCATACACCCCGTAGGCCAATGCCTGGATGA
>DATMPT010000213.1:0-2833 GCA_035567355.1 Solirubrobacteraceae bacterium | reverse complement strand
GCAACCTCATCTCACTTAGATGTTGGCTCGGCCGCTGTGCCAGGCTCTCATGCAGCGGTCAAAGGGCGGCCGGACGCGCCACCTCTCGGCGCGGCGCTCGCGGTCCACGCGACTACAAGCAGTCCAGCAGACGGGCTTGCGCCGCTGCGACGTTGATCTTGTGAACGCTCTGCCTCGCGCCGCCGTAGTCGGTGACAGGGGTCGCTTGTCACGGCTGTGTGCGGGGACGAACCACCCGTCCCCGCACACACAAGCGTAGCTTTCATCCAGTCCCTATGTGGCGCGGTGCTATGGATTTTTGGCGTTTATGCCTGATGGACTGAAGTTGTCGATGCCATTAACGGTCGCGCCGCCAAGGGTGCCTGTCGCCGGAGAGTTGAATTCGAGGAAGCCGGGATTAACGCGTGGAAATAGTGTTCCCGAAAGCGTCACGAGGACTCCTGTTCCTTTGCAGGAGAACACCAATTCGATGCCGGCTATTTCGTCCGCGATCGGAGGCACTTCGACCAATTTTGTAGCCCAAGGCAGTTTGAGCGCCGTTACTTTTAATGCACCTTGCGTGCCGGCTGACGAGACAGGGCAAGGATTTGGCCCACACCCGGAGAGTTTGAATGCCCTCATCAGGTCCACACCGGGGCCGCCCGATGCCGGATTTTCGAGTAGCTCGACGTCCTTCACCTTACAGGTGACTACGATTGTAGTTCCAGGAATAATATTACCGAATGAGAGCGCGCCAGCGGTCTTGACCGCCTTTTTTTTGACCAGAATGTTACTGTTAAGATACCAATGTGGTGCAGCCTGAGCCGCCACTGCCATTACCGCAAATGCAGCGATGGCCAACAGCGGGGCGAGCCCGGCCAGAAGCTTCCTGTTCATGCTGTCCTCCCTTTGCTTCGCGAGGGGCAAGTGTGGTCTGCACGCGCGGGGACACCCCGGCTTCCGCGCCCACCAGTCGCACTGGGAGCACGCTATCCGGTGCCGCAGTTGAAAGTCAAGGCTTTGTAAAGGGGCTGATGTGCGTGTGATGTGCCGACTAGCCGCCGATCGTCGCGAGGGCGGCGTGGCACTCACGGCGTGCCGCGCAGGACTACCTCGAAAGGCTCAGTCGCCGCTTGGGTCGAGCGAGCCTTCCTCCCCATCGCCGGGAGCGAACGTGGCCGCCGGACGGCGCGGCCACGAAGCGAATCAGATTTTCAGCTCGAGGTTTTCGCCCTTGTTGACGCTGCTGAACGAGAGCCCCGCTTCGAAGGAGCCCAGGCCGACGATGAGCACTTCGAGGTGCTGGGCACTCCACCTTCGAAGGCTCCCCACGCCTGCAGGCCTCCTTCGTTGAGGGCCGAGTGCGAGCGGTAGCAAGCGCTACTGCTTCGCCAGGGCGGAAGCGGTCGTCTACCTATCCTGGGTCGGTGCTCTGAAGATTCCTCTAGAGCAGACTGGGCACCTCGGGACGGCGACTGCCGGCTATGACATCGACCGAGCGCCGAGAGGGGGACTCAGGCGGACGTGACCGCTCGGCCCGGGAGCTCAGCGAGAGGACGCCTCGACGGCTGCGGGCTGCTGCGTGCCGCTGCCGACGTCCGCCCGTTGGGTGAGCTCGAGGATCGTTGTCGTCGTGTGCGCGGCGTCGTCGAGCATGGGGCAGTGACCAAGGCCGTCAAGAGGGACCCACTGCGCCTCGGGCACCATGCCTCGGAAGCGCTCGGCGTAGCCGGGCCAGGGCAGGATTCGGTCCTTCGTGCCCCACGCAATCTGCACAGGCGAGTCGATCGCCGCCAGCTCTCCGAATCCTGTCGACGTCAGCTGCTCCAGCAGGGGTAGGTAGATCGCGCACGCAGCGGCAGCCTCGGTCATCTCTACGGCAAGGGCTGCGGGCAGGTCGGCCGGGCGCATGGCTACGTCTCGAAGTGCGAGTGCGCGGAAGCGCCGCCGCCGCATCAGCTGCGATCCGCCAGGGCCCAGGAGCTTGAGCAGCCGGTAGTTCTGTCGGAACATCCGCCCGAGTCGCTTGGTCTCCCGTCCCCCATGGTTCCACCCGCCGGCAGGCGACAGGGCGGTCGTCGAGAGCGCGCGGCCACGCGCGGCGAGCTCAAGGGCGAGCCAGCCGCCGAGCGAGTTGCCAACGAGGTGAGCGCGCTCGAAGCCGGCTGAGTCCATGTCGCGCTCGAGCACGTCGACCATCGCATCGGGTGTTGCGGGCGACCCGGCGAGGTACTCGGGGCCCCCGAAGTGCCCGAGTAAGGTCGGCACGAGCACGTCATGATGTCGCTCGAGAGCGGGCAACAGCGGCCTCCAGATCCCCCAGCTCGCCGAGAAGCCGTGGATCAACACCATCGGGGAGCCGCTGCCGGCGCGGTGCACCGCAACCGTTGGCATCGTCAGATCGTAAACGACCGGCGCCTTGACCTGCGGCGAGCACGGGACCTCCCCGGGAAGGAGACGGAGTTGATCTGGTACCCAACGCGCTCCTCGGTGCCAGATCGAGCGCGTCCGGATAGCGCCTATTACGTCCGAAAGGCGCCGGATTGCGGCACCTTTCCAATGGCGAGACCCGGAATCGAACCGGGGACACCACGATTTTCAGGGACGGGTAATCGGTGCCGGAAAGGTCAGGAAAGTCGTGTAAATCACCTGGCGCAGATCGCGCGTGCTGCACGGCGATACCCGTGGATTGCCGTAGATGCCTGCGGCTTAAGGACGTCGCGCCAACGCCACGTCCTTTTCGCCTGCTGCGTGCACACCGCTGCTTGGGCCACAACGCGAGCGTGTCTCGCGCCGCCGCCTACGCCCGCGCCGGCTCCGGCTCCGGCGGAGCCGCCGCCGGGCCGCCGACGGC
>DATMPT010000212.1:0-6192 GCA_035567355.1 Solirubrobacteraceae bacterium | reverse complement strand
CGTGGGCGACCATTGGGCCAACGGCTGGGTCTGGTACGCGGGACCGCTGCTCGGCGCGACCGTCGCCGCCGGCCTGTATGCGTTCCTCTACTTGCGCAAACCCGGAGTCGAGCCAGCAGCGACCTGAGCAGGGTGAGCGCGGCAAGCGTCTACCTGGCCCGCCACGGCCAGACCGCATACAACCTGGAGCGCCGCTTTCAAGGCCACCTCCCGGTCCCGCTGGACCACACCGGGCGCGCGCAGGCAGCCGACTTGGCCGAGCGCGCCGCGGCGGGGGCCGGTGGGGTCCCGTTCGCGGCGCTGTGGTGTAGCCCGCTGCTGAGGGCACGCGAAACCGCCGATATCGTCGCCATGCGCATCGGCCTGGAGCCACACGAGGACCCTCGCACGATGGAGACCGACGCGGGCGACTGGACCGGCCGCCTGTTCGTGGACGTCCAGGCCGAAGACCCCGACGGCTTTGCCGGCTTCATCGAGGGCCGCCCCGGCTTTGGGTTTCCAGGCGGCGAGTCGTTTGCCCAGCAAGGCGTGAGGGTCGCCGCGGCGCTTGCCGACGTGGAGCGAGGCGAGCTACCGGCGCTCGTGGTCTGCCACGGCGTGGTGATCCGCATCGCGCTCTTCCAGCGCGCCGGCCACAAGGTGGCACTAGCCGAGCGGGTACCCAACGCCGCGCTCGTGCCGCTCGACCCGGCTGAGGCCGAACACGCCGACATCGGCGGCGGCGAGGCATTGCCGCCCAGCTAGGCGCATCTTCCACACGTGGACCTCGTCGACAAGATACCAGCACGCTGTGCTGTCCGGGGCCATCGCCGAGCCTCCCCTTGCTGGCGTTTGGCGTATGGATAGTTGAATCCTCGACAAGCCTCCAGTTGTCTGGGATACTCGCGAATGGATGAGGAGGCTTTGTGCAACAGCTCTTACGGTGCTTGCCTCCGGAGCGGTGCCTGCCAGTGCCTCGGCCCTCTCCTCGAGCGACGCCGCCTCCACGCATACCACCCTCGTAGCTGCTTACAAGGCCCTGCACAGCATCGTGACCACCTGGCCCACAGTCGAAGCGAGCCTCAACCGGCTCGATCGGAGGTTCTCCACGGAATGCCCCAACGTGGGCGCTGGATCTCCTCAAAACGAATCGGCGCACAGACTGAGCTACGAGGTTGCCGGCGCGCTGTGGGCCACCGGCTACCACACCGACGCGAAGTTCGCCAATGCGTTCATCAACGCGGTAAGTCCCCTCAGATGGAGCAACCCCGCGATCGTGCACCGCGGGCTCAAGTTCATCGTCGGGCTACACGAAATGATCGCACTCCATGTGCCAGATCTCTGTGGAGATGTGCGTCTATGGGCGGCCGACGGCTTCAAGAACGCTCCGGCCGATACCCAGCAGTTCGATCAGCACGTCGAATCGATCGAAGTCGAAATCCCCTCTCCGCGGATACTCGCCCCCTATATGCGGCCCTCCGACAGGGGTCTCCTCGCGCGGGTAGAACATCTCGTCAGGAAGTTTGAAGAACTAGAATTTGTGACGGGCCAGCGGTCCTGGAACGAGCTACTCGAAACACTCGCGCTGAATCAGTAACCGGTCCCTGAAGCGAGCTTTGCGACGAGCTCGGCTCCCTCGCGCGCCATGCGCGAGCGGGGAACGACCATGTCACAGCCCGCCTGTTCGGCCATGCGGCGCGCGTCAACGTCTACATGCGAGTAGAAGGCCAGCGTGTGAACGTGCGCCCGCTCATCGGGAGGCACTGACCGGAGCAGACCCGCACGACGCTCGGGATCGTCGGTGAGATCGAGAACCAGCACATTAGCCCCGCTCAAGCCGATACGCACGCCACTTTCATCCCCCACCAAATCCACCGTATGACCCGCGGCGCGCAGGCTTCCCTGCACCTGCGAGCCGAACAGGAGATCCGGGATGAAGGCAATTACATGCGCCATCGCTTGAGCGCCGGCAACGCGGCTACTGGGCCCGCAGGTGCGCGAACTCTTCGCGCACCGACTGCGGACGGCCCCACATCTGCACAACCTCGACGCGCCCGGCGCGCTGCTCGCGCAAGACCATCTCGCCCTCGATCCCGGCTTCGTCGAGTAGGCGCAGCGCACCGTGTGTCGTGGGCGCCGAGGCTGCATGGCCGAAGCGGTGGGCGACGAGCAGGCGCCAGTGCCAGTCGTGGTGCGAGTAGGGACGCGCGTTGCACGTAACGAGATAGACACAGGCGTCGATGTAGCGCGACTCGTCGGCGATGCGCAGGTCGAGCTCGAGGTCGGTCCAGTCGTCGGGAAGCGAATCGACGATGCTCTGAAAGGTGTCGGCGAGGGCCATTCTGTAGGAAGCCTAGCGGCCAACGCGGCTGCCCGGCACCTCTCCAGAGCGCTGTGCAGGCTCCCTACGCGGCTATGCTCGAAGCGATGGCGGCAGCCGAAACAGCGACGCTCGCATCTGAGCACAAGACGCTGACCGGGCGGTGTGGGCTGGTGGACCGCTCCGAGCGCGGCAAGCTCGCGCTCACCGGCACCGGAGCCGTCGAGTTCCTCAACGGCCAGGTCACCAACGAGCTGCTCGGCTTGAAGCCGGGCGAAGGCTGCTATGCGGCTTTCCTGACCCACAAGGGCAAGATGCTCGGCGACCTGCGCATCCTCCCGGCCGGCGAGAGCCCGGACGGGGAGCCGAGCGAGCTGCTGCTCGACACCGAGCGCTCGGCGCTACAGGCGCTGTTCGACATGATCCGCCGCTTCAAGGTGGGCTATGAGGTCGAGTTGCACAAGCGCACGCTGGAGTGCTCCTTGTTCTCCCTGATCGGACCACACACCGACGATGTCGTAGCGAAAGCGCTCGGACTTCGAGGGAGCGAGCCGCCACAGCGCGAGCACGATCATCTCCTCGCGAGCCTCGCTCAGACACCCGTGCGCTTGGTCGGCACCGACGTCGGCCTCGATCTTCTGTTCGACGCCTCGGCGATCGATACGGTGAGAGACGCCCTCGTCGAGGCTGGCGCCGTCGAGGTCGGCGAGCGCGCCGCGGAGATCGTGCGCGTCGAGCGCGGGCGTCCCCGCTACGGCGTAGACCTCGACGACAGCACTATCCCCCAGGAGGCTGGCCTGAACGAGCGCGCGGTGAGCTTCACCAAGGGCTGCTACGTCGGGCAGGAGACGGTGGCGCGGCTCCACTACAGGGGCAAGCCCAACCGCCACCTGCGCGGGCTGCGCCTGTCCGAGCCGGTCAAGTCCGGGGCCGAGCTTCGCCTCGGGGATCGCGCGGTGGGACATCTGGGCAGCTCGGTCCTCTCCCCCGCGCTCGGGCCGATCGGGCTCGCGCTCGTGCGTCGCGAGGCAGAGCCGGGCGCAACCGTCTCCGCCGGAGAGCACGGTGCGAGCGCGGTCGTGGTCGAGCTGCCCTTCGCGTAGCCCGCTCTGCCGCCAGGATCGGGTTTGGACTCCGACCGGCGTCGCGCCGGATAGGATTGCAAGCCATCCCCATCCCCGACACGAGGTCAAGACACACCGTGGCAATCGATCTTCAACGAGTCTCCCAAGTGGACGCCGAGCCTGGCCAGCTACCCGACACGATGGCCGCATGGGTCATCCGCGAGGAGCGCCAAGGCGAACCCAAGGACGCCTTCCAGCTGGAGGAGATCGAGGTTCCTGAGCCGGGCGCCTTCGAGGTGATCGTGCGGGTGATGGCGGCGGGCGTGAACTACAACAACGTGTGGGCCGCCTTGGGCAAGCCGGTGTCGGTCATGAAGTACGGCGATCACCCCGAGTTCGGCCACCACATCGGCGGCTCGGACGCCTCCGGCGTCGTCTGGAAGGTCGGCGCGGGCGTGACCCGCTGGAAGCCAGGCGACGAGGTCGTCGTGCACTGCAACCAGGCATCCTACGAGGACCCCGAGGTGCACGGCCTCGACCCGATGGCCGCCCCGTCGCAGAAGATCTGGGGCTATGAGACGACGTGGGGCTCGTTCGCCCAGTTCACCAAGGTCCAGGCCCAGCAGCTGCTGCCCAAGCCGCAAGCGCTCAGCTGGTCGGAGTCGGCCTCCTACGGCCTCGTGTACTTCACCGCCTACCGCATGCTGATCACCCGCTGCAAGCTGCAGGCCGGCCAGAAGGTCCTGATCTGGGGCGCCGCCGGTGGGCTTGGCGTGTTCGCGACCCAATTGTGCGCCGCGGCGGGCGCCCATTGCGTGGGCGTCGTCTCCTCGGCCGAGAAGGGCGAGCTCGTCAAGCGCCTGGGCGCAGTCGACTACATCGACCGCGCCGAGTTTGCCGGCATGATGCGCAAGGGCGGTGAGAGCCCCGAGGGGGAGAAGGCTCGCTTCGGCGCCTCGCGTGAATTCGCAAAGCGCGTCAAGCGAATCCTCGGCGACGCGCCCGACGTCGTCTTCGAGCACGTAGGCCAAGCCACTTTCCCCACCTCGGTATTCACGGTCAAGCCGTTCGGCAAGGTCGTCATCTGCGCCGGCACGACCGGCTTCAACCTCGATTTCGACGTGCGCTACCTGTGGATGAAGCAAAAGGAGATCCTCGGCTCGCACTTCGCCAACGCGTACGAGTGCATGAAGGCCAACGAGCTGATCGAGTCAGGCCAGATTCGCCCGGTGCTGTGGCGTACCCTCGGCTTCGAGGGCGTCGCCGAAGCCCACCAGCTGATGCTCGAAAACAAGCACCTCGGCAAGATCTCGATCCTCGTGGGGGCGGAGTCCGAGGAGGATGGCAAGACGGCTGACGGACCTGGCGCCATCCACGCGGAGGTAGGCGGCTGATGTTCGATAGCCGGCGCCATACTGCGTCCTCCCTCCCTCGTGCGCTCAGCACACTTCGGTCGGGTGCGTCCTCCTCTGGCTTGGCTCTCGAACATCAGGAGCGATATGTCAAACCAAACGCGGAGGAATGACTGATGGCGGGCACGGTGATCGTTCCCTGGTACGCGACGGGCTTCCGCGCGGACGACTTCGAAGCGGCGCTCAACGAGATCGCCGCGGTGGCATTGCGCTATGGCGCAACCTCATACGCCGTATACCGCTTCAAAGATGATCGCTATCGCTTCCAGCAGCTAGCCCACTTCGAGCATCACTCCGACTGGGACCGCTTTTGGGAAGGGCCGGAGATGGTCGACTTCAGGGTGCGCCATTCAAGCTGGTATCAGGTCCCGGTTCTCTACGGCTGGTGGGATCGCACGGCTGGCGGGAGCATCGAGGAGGCGCATGCGGCGCTCATGACCAACGGTCACTCGAACGGTGCGCCGGTCGAGAAGCTCGCCTAGCGCGCCAAGCCTTCAACCGCTGCGGCAACTGTCGCCGGGTGCGTGTAGGGAGCCATGTGGCCACCGGGCACCATCCGCAGCTCGGCGCCGGGAACGCTGGCCGCGATGCTACGCCCGCACTGCGGCTTGATTAGCTTGTCCTGGGCACCTTGGACAACGATCGCGGGCACGCGTATACCTGCGAGGCCGTGATTGACAGTTTCGATTTCTCTGCTGGCGGCCAGGATCTCGCCAGCGTAAGCCTCCAGGTTGCCGTGCTTGAGGTTGATCGCAAGCACACGGTGGTGATGGCGTTGGTTGACGGGCGCGGGAGAGAAGGCTTCGGTCTCCTCCGGCTGTGAGGAGACCGTGCGCACAAGCTGAGAGAAGGTAACGTCGGCCAGCGGCGCGATGACCGGCAACTCCATGAACTTGATGAAGCGCGCCTGTGCTCGCGTGAAGGTGTCGTCGGGGCGAGAGCATTGACCCGCTGCGGCATCGACCAACACGAGCCCACGCACTTCGGCGGGATGGTGCTCGGCATAGGCAAGCGAGATCGACCCGCCATAGGAATGGCCTACAAGAACCGGACGCTCCAGATGCAGGCGTTCGATCACTTCGTGAACAGCCTGAAGCTGGCGGTCGAAGGGGAAATAGCCACCGGTGGAGAAGCCAAAGCCAGGTCTGTCGATCGCGATCGTGCGGTGACCGATCAAGGGCGTCACGTCTTCGAAGTCTTCTGCGGTACCCGGTAGCCCGTGGATCAAGAGGACTGCCGGTTCGGGACCTGGTCGTTCGAGATAGCGCAGCTTCAATCCCGCCAACTGCAAGAACTTGCCGGTGGGATGCGGCGTGACCGGCAAACGCCCATAGGTCCAGTTGAGCACCACCACGACCAGCGCAAGCCCGAGCACACCCCACAGCAAGATCTTCCGAATCGACGGTCGCGTGCGCGT
>DATMPT010000211.1:0-13787 GCA_035567355.1 Solirubrobacteraceae bacterium | reverse complement strand
GTGTTACTCACCCGTTCGCGGCTCTGCCCCAGGGCAAGCCCTGGTTCGTCGCTCCACTTGCATGTGTTAAGCACGCCGCCAGCGTTCGTCCTGAGCCAGGATCAAACTCTCCGTGAAGAACTTCACGAAAAGCTGTCATGGGTGGTAGGGACCCATACACCGTGGTCCCCTCCATGACGGGGTACTTCTCTACTTGACTCTTTGCCGTCACCCGGGCAATGTCGACATACCGGCAAGCCGGTATGTCAGACGGACGTTGATCAGAGATCAGCGCCGCCCGGTGACGGGTCGAACCTGGACGCACACCATGATCGATTCTCGATCGTAGGTGCGCATGCTGTTGAGTTTTCAAAGACCGTCGTAGCCTCTTTGAGAGGACTTCTCGCTAGAGGAGACCGTTCAGCCAGCGCCCACGGGCGCTTTCAGGCCGACCGTACAGTATAGCGCTCACCCCTGCTTCGTGACGTGAGCGCCGCCCACCGTCTCGGTCGCAGAGCCGAGCTGCTGTTCCGTGCACTATAGGGCATCTTGCGGACGGGCGTCTTCAGAGGGCACGGAGCCTGCGGAAGCGGCGCTTGCCTACGCGCAGAACGGCGCCGTCGAGTCGCTTCGGGGCCAGGTCGTACTCGCCGGCACCCAAGCTTTGCTCGTCCAAAGACACCGCGCCTTGATCGATCAAGCGCCGCGCCTCCGAGCGCGAGAGGCCAAATCCGTTGGCGATCAGCTCAGGCATGTGGATCGCCCCGTTGCCCGACTCGAAGCCAAGCTCCTCGATCTCCAGCGGCACCGCTCCCTGCACGAACACGCGATCGAATTTGCGCTCAGCCTCCACGGCCTCCTCGGGCGAGTGCAGCCAGCCGACGAGCTCGCGCGCGAGCGCGCGCTTGGCCTCGCGCGGCGCCTGCCCTGCATCGAGCTCGCGCCCGAGAAGCAGCCGGTAGTACTCGCCCATCGCCTCGTCAGGAATACTCAACGTCTTGCCGTAGATCTCCTCAGGCTCCTCACTCACGCCGATGTGGTTGCCGAGCGACTTCGACATCTTCTGCGCCCCGTCTGTGCCGACGAGGATCGGCATCGTCATGATCGCCTGCTCAGGCTGGCCGTAAGCCCTTTGCAAGTCCCGCCCGATGAGCAGGTTGAACTTTTGGTCGGTCCCTCCCAGCTCCACGTCGGAGCGAATCGCCACAGAGTCATAGCCCTGCAGCATCGGATACATCAGCTCGAGCATCGAGATCGGCTCCGAGGCCCTCATCCGCTTGGCAAAGTCGTCGCGCTCGAGTAGCTGGGCCACCGTCGTCGTGCTCACGAGCGCCAGCAGATCGGCCATGCCCATGTCAAGCCACTCGCTGTTGCGCCGTACCTCCAAACGCTCAGGGCTCCCGTCTAGAATCTTCAACGCCTGCGTTTGGAAAGTGCCCGCATTTGCCTCGATCTCGTCCTCTCTGAGCATCGGGCGCAAGGTCGAGCGCCCTGAGGGATCGCCCACGCGCGCGGTGTAGTCGCCGACGATCAAGACCACCAGGTGCCCCGCGTCCTGGAACTCGCGTAGCTTGCGCAACACCACCACGTGCCCGAGGTGGATGTCCGGCGCGGTCGGATCGATCCCAAGCTTCACGCGCAGCTGGCGAGCTTGAGTCATCGCGCCCTGGAGCTTTTGCGCGAGCGCGCCCGCCGGAAGGCTGTCTATGGCGTTCGCGCTCAGCCGTGCCGCCGCATCGGAGCAGGACCTCGCCGCCTCATCCCCGAAGCCGTGCGTAGGGTCGCCCTCAGAGGCGACCGGGCGGGGATTCGGCATAGGACCCAATGCTAGACTCTCGCCTCCCGGTGGAGCTGGTTGCATCGCCTGCTGGCAGTCGGCCGCGCTTGAAGAGGCTTCGTTTTGTGCTGATCCTCTTCGCCGTCCTGCTGCTCGGCCTCATCTCGTTCGTGTTCGGCATCTTCGTGGCCGTCGCGTCCGACCTGCCTTCCTTGACGAAGTTCTCCCAGCTCAAGGAAGCCCAAAGCTCTGTCCTGCTCGACGACCTCGGCCACCCGATCGGCGTGATCAGCGAACAGAACCGCGTGATCGTCACCCCTCAGGAGATCCCCCCGATCGTCAAGCAGGCGGTGATCGCCATCGAGGACAAGCGCTTCCAGACCAACAGCGGTGTGGACATCCGCGGGATCGCCCGCGCCTTCGTCCAGGACGTGTTGCACAAAGGCACCGTCCAAGGAGCCTCCACGATCGAGCAGCAGTTCATCAAGAACGCGCTCCAGGCCCAATCCCATCGCACGATCCTCGAGAAGCTGCGCGAGACCGCGCTTGCCTATCAGCTCTCGCACAAGTGGTCCAAGGAAAAGATCATCACCGCCTATCTCAACACGATCTACTTCGGCAACGGCGCCTACGGGATCGAGTCGGCCGCGCAGACCTATTTCGGCTCAGACGTCAACCATCTCGGCTGTGGCACACCGGGGCACCGGCTGTGCGTCCAGGAACTGGAGCCCGCCGAAGCGGCCCTGCTCGCGGGGATCATCCAGTCCCCGACGGCCTATGACCCCGCCGATCATCCGATGGCCGCCAAGGAACGCCGCAACGTCGTCCTGGCACAGATGCTCGATCAGGGCTACATCAGGCGCTCTGTCTATGGGGAAAGCGTCAACCAAGCCTTGCCGGCGCCCAAGGACATCCAAACACCCCACCAGCCGTTGGTGGAAGGCGTCGACGTCGGCTATTTCACCAGTTGGGTCCAGCAGCAGGTGATCGAACGCTACGGCGCCCCGCGTGTGTTCAACGGAGGTCTGCGCATCAAGACCACACTCGATCTCGGCCTCCAACGGGGTGCAGAACAGGCGATCGACGGCTATCTGCCCGGTCCTGGTGGCCCGGCGGCATCGCTCGTGGCGATCGAAAACTCGACCGGCCAGGTCCGCGCCATGGTAGGAGGACGCAGCTACGACGCAACCCCCTTCAACCTCGCCACCGAGGGAGAGCGCCAGCCCGGATCGTCCTTCAAGGCGTTCGACCTCGCCGCGGCCTTGCAGGACGGCATCTCTCCCGACTCGGTGTGGGCCTCGCGCCAGAAGGTCTTCTATGTGCCGAGCGCCCACGGCAGAGAAAAGTTCGTCGTGCACAACGACGAAGGGGCCTACTCCGGTTCCAACACGCTCATCGGCGCCACTGCCTATTCGGACAACTCGATCTACGCCGAAGTGGGCTTGAAGGTGGGCACCCACCGCATCGCTCGCCTCGCGCACGCGATGGGCATCACGACTCCGCTCTCGACCAACCCGGCGATGACGATCGGCGGGCTCAAGGTCGGAGTCACGCCGCTTGACATGGCCCATGCCTATGAGACGATCGCCCACGGCGGCGAGCGCGTAAGCGGCTCGCTTGTGTCCGATTTCCAGCCGGTGGGCATCCAGGAAGTGAGCGCGGGCGGCCATACACTCTCCGACGGCCTCCATACAGACCGCAACACGGTCATCACCAGGCGTGTCCTGCCTCCTGAAGTTGCCTCCACCGAGACCTCTGTCCTGGAGACCGTGCTCCAGTACGGAACCGCCCGGTCCGCCGCGATCGGCCAGTTTGCGGCAGGCAAGACGGGCACGACCTCTAATTATGGCGACGCGTGGTTCGTGGGTTGGAACAGCAAGTACACCGTCGCCGTGTGGGTCGGCTACCCCAACAGCCTCGTGCCGATGACCACCGACTTTGGTGGGCAGCCCGTGCTCGGCGGAACCTTCCCGGCGCTGATCTGGCACAACTTCATGCTCTCGGCGATCCAGGTCGAAAAGAGCCGCGCGAGCCAGGCGGCATTGGCCAAGGCCACAAAGGCCGGCCCCGGTGCGAACGGCACTACAGGCCTGGGCGGCCAGGAAGAAGTGACAGCCGGCTCGGGCGAAGCAACGGGTGCCCGAACGCCGGGCAAACCGGCGAGCGCAAACGAAGCGGCGAAAGGCGCGCCGGCGTCTGGTGGCGGCAACGGCGCGGGCGCGGGCGGCGGCGAACCGAGGGGCGCTGCGCCAAGGTCCGAACCGACACCCACGCCGACCCCGGCCACGCCGCAGGCACCCACGCCGGCGACACCCTCAACCGAAGCGACTCCAAGCTCCAAAGCGGGTGGCACCGGCGCCACGGGCGGCGTCAGCCCGGGCGGCTGAGATGCGGACTGCCCTCCGAACAGAAGCGCCATCTCAGATCGATGGCCTTGGTGATGCCAATGCGGGTACTTGACACGATCTGTGATGGGCAACTGAACTCCGCCGAGCGTATGACGACCGGCCCATCCATGAGACTGGTGCCGTTCTCCGAGAGCTCGACACCCAGCGCCTGTGTGAGCTTGCCCGGTCCTGAGCAAAGCTCCCGCTCGTGCGTCCGTCCTCGCCGCTCTCGCATCTCCTCAATCCCGCTGAGCGGCTCCAGCGCTCTGATCAACACCGCGGCGCCCACCCCCGCCGGCTCACACACCGCATTCAAGAGTGCGTGGATGCCGTAGGAGCGATACACGTAGGCGAGACCCGGTTGTTCGAACAACGTGCGGGTCCGCTGCGTGATACCCACGAATGCGTGGCAGGCGGGCTCACTCTCATGGTATGCCTCCGTCTCGACGATCGTGCCCGAGAGTCCTCGATGTTCGACTACGCACCCGACCAGGTCGCGGGCGACCTCGAGCACAGGTCTGTCGTAGAACTCAGGACCGAGGCGCATCGGACAGCGCGGTGCGTGCCAGCTCCAGCTGCTCGCGCACGCGCGGCAGCGCGGTGCCGCCCTGAGAGACCTTCGATTCCAGCCAAGAATCGCGCGCCAGCACCTTGTAGTACTCCTCGGCAGCCTCGCGGTCGGCGAGCAAATCGCTCTGGGCACGCAGATCGTCGCTACCCAGCTCTGATAGCTGCCTGCCGCTATCGATCGCCACGCGCACGAGCCCCGCGACGACGCCGTGCGCCTCGCGAAAGGGCAGCCCGCGCCGCACGAGCAGGTCGGCCACGTCGGTAGCGGCGATCAGCTCGTCGCCCGCGGCCGCCGCGAGCCGCTCGCGGTCAAAGCTCACGCCCGAGACCATCCCGCGGGCGGCCGCGAGCGCCAGCTCGAGCGTGTCCACCGCGTCGAACAGGTGCTCCTTGTCCTCCTGCAGGTCCTTGTTGTAGGTGAGCGGCAGGGCGTGCATCACGCCGTGCAGGCCCGCGAGGTGCGAGACGACCCGCGGAGCCTTGGCGCGCAGGAGCTCGGCCGCATCGGGGTTCTTCTTCTGGGGCATGATCGAGGAGCCGGCGCTCCACGCGTCGGGCAGCTCGCAGAAGCCGAACTCGGCGCTCGACCACAGGACGAGCTCGGCGCCCAGGCGCGAGAGGTGGGTCGCGCAGGTCGAGGCCGCGCCCAGGTAGTCGAGCGCGAAGTCGCGGTTTGAGACGGCGTCGATTGAGTTCGGCGCAGGCTCCTCGAAGCCGAGCTCGCGGGCCAAGAGCTCCCGATCGGTGTCGAAGTTCACGCCGGCGAGCGCCCCGGCACCCAGCGGCAGGCAGGCACATTGGCGCTCGGCGAAGGCGAAGCGCTCGCGGTCGCGCGCCAGCATCCAGAAGTAGGCGAGCAGGTGGTGGCTCAGGTAGACCGGCTGGGCACGCTGCAGGTGGGTGTAGCCGGGCAGCGGCCAATCGAGGTGCTGCTCGGCGCGTTCCAGCAAGGCTCTCATCAGCCGTCCCACCCCCTCCTGGGCCACGACGGCGCGCTCGCGGGTATACATAACAAGGTCTGTCGCGACCTGGTCGTTGCGCGAGCGGGCCGTGTGGAGCTTGCCGCCGACCGGGCCCACCAGCTCGCTCAGGTGACGCTCGATCGCCATGTGGATGTCTTCGTCCTCGGGCAAGAACACAAAGCGTCCCTGCTCAAACTCATCCCGCACCCGCTCCAGGCCGCGCAGCAGCACGTCGCGGTCCTCGGCGGAGATGATGTCCCGCGCAGCCAGCATCGCCGCGTGGGCGCGCGACTGGGCGAGATCCTGCGGCCACAGGCGCCGGTCGAAGGCGACCGACGTGTTCATCCGCACGAAGTCGGGGTCTTGGGGCTCGCCAAAGCGGGACACGAGGGCGCAGTGTATTGGCCTATCCGGGCGTCTCGCGGTGGGGGTCCGCAGCGTCTCGCGCGTACGCACGCGCACGCTGTGCACCCTTTTGAAAGACACGACCCAACCCGCCCACACGACCTGATCGTGCACGACACGCGCCCCCGCGCAAGCCGAGCGTCCCGGCGCGGCTAGGAGGCCCCGACCGGCTGGGTCAGGTCGTCCAGCTCGAGTACCTCGAGCATGACGCGCAGGTCGTTGTCGCCGATTTCGCCGCCGCGGCGCTCGGCCTCGAGCACCCACTCGAACAGGACCACGAAGGCCAGTGGGGTGTCGAGGTCGTTGGCGAGCGCCGCGCGGAAGGAGTCGACGTAGTGGCGCATGTCGGGTGGGCTCGGTTGCTCTGGCACGAGCGTGTCCAGCACCGCGCGGATACGCCCGGCGTTCTTGGAGCCGGCCAGCAGGCCCTCGAAGGCATCGCCGAGCGGCATCGAGTAGTGCGTGCCGAGCAGGTAGATGGCGACCGCGGGATGGCCGAAGTGGTTGAGCGCGTCGCGCAGCAGGATGCGCGCGGTTGGCTCGGCCGTCTCCCATGGCTCGCCGTCACGGCCCGCGCCGAAGCAGACGTTGACCCAGCGCTCGACGTCGGCGCGCGGAACTTCGAGCAGGCTCATCTCGGTTTCGGGCTCGGGCTCGGCGCCGCCCTCGGATGAGCCCAGTGGGGAGGGCCGGCTGGCTTCTGAGAGCTCGTAGAGCATGTCCTCGCCCGTGGGCGAATCGAACAGGAACTTCGTGCCGAAGCCTTCGCGCTGGAGAAAGCGCTCGAGGAAGCTGAACAAGACAAGCGGGCGTGTGGACTCCACGTCGACGATCCCGTCTCCTGAGCCCGGAGCCGCTCGCACCTCGACCCGAATCGCGTCTCCCGCGCCGACCGGGACCAGTTGGCCGCTGAGCGAGTCATACAGGCGTATCTCACGCACGGCGTAAGACTACACCTCGACCGGCGCGGTGCTGGAGAAAATCTTGCTACCAAGTGAACCGTTCGGATCGGTCGGAAATTTCGCTCTCCTAGCTGTGGCGACCACCCGCTCTCCAGCGGCGTCGCCTGGGCCTCCAGCGCGCGCGCATTCGCCCGCCACCCCTGCAGGTGGGCTCCTCACAGCGCAAGTCCCATGAGGGCCGGCGCGCAACGGTGTAGTGCTCGCTTCCATCGAGGGGAAAAGAACGTGTCCATTGCCACCCATATTGGCTATGCCTACGCATGACCGTCGTCCCTTCCGAGAGAGTGGTTTTAATACCGGCGCCGAGATGCGCGTCTAGGTCAGGTCAGAGAACACCCCGGCGCCGGTTAGCCTGGAGGGGCCGCGTGCTTTCCTATCACGCCGGCGAGCCCAAGGCAAGCAAAATGAGGCAAGTGTTTCCTACTTCTCGGCGCCGGTTGCACACAGTGAATGCGCTGCCGGGGGCGTGCCTGGTGTTTCCCACTTTTTAAGCTTCGCTTGATGGTTCATTCGGTATGCTCGACTGGACTTCTTCGCTAGCTCATGACAACCAACCTTTTTGACTATTTCGAGGAAGCATCGGGTGAGGATGGGGCCAGCCGCGCCCCGTGGGCCGCGCGCGCGCCGCGCCGCGCCAGCGCGAGCTACGATATCAAGCTCGTGCCACGCTCGCCCGACTGGCGGAACGACCCGGAGTCCTCGAAGGCGCTCGAGCGGATCGAAGCCGAACCTTGGGCGGACACGCTGAGGAGGACCGAGGACGGCGTTGAGCTGCGTCTCGACGATGCCTGGATCGAGACGACCGGCGCTGCGCTCGAGGCCGGCGGGGGCGCCGAAGCGGCGCTTGTGGACCTGGCCCGTGGCGGGCGCTATGCGATCCAGTTTTGGGACGCGAATGCGACCAAGGCGCTGCACGTTGGCCACTTGCGCAACCTTGCGCTCGGCAACGCGCTGGCTGCCTCGCTTGAACAGGGGGGCGGCGAGGTGGAGCGGCGCTCTGTGATCTCCGATGCGGGCCGCTCGATGGGCGAGGCGATGGCGGGGATCATCCGTAGCGGCCACCACACCTCGGCCTGGCCCGAGGGCGATCAGAAGAGCGATCACTTCGTCGGCCTCTGCTATGCCGATTACGTGGCCGCCGGCGGCTTTGCCGAGGAGGGCATCGACGAGCGCGAGGACTCGCTGACGCGCGAGCTGCGCATGCAGAACGACGCCGCGGACGAGCTGCTCAAACGCGTGATGGCGGGCGAGAGCGAGGCACTCGAGCTGTGGTTCAAGACGCGCGCCTGGGTGATCTCCGGCCAGCGCAAGACGCTGGCGCGGCTGGGAGTGGCCTTCGACAGGGTCTTCTTCGAGTCCGATTTCCTGGAGGAGGGCAACGAGCTGACCGAACGCGGCCTCGAGGAAGGCAAGCTGGAGCGCCGCGTGGACGGCGTCGTGATCTACGACACGGGCGTCGAGCACCTCGAGGAAATGCCGCTCGTGCGGGCCGACGGGCAGACGACGCAGCACATGCGCGCCGTGTCCTACTGGATGGGGACCCCAGATGTGGAGGGCGTGACCACGATCCAGATCACAGGCACCGAGTGGGTGGCGCACTCGACCTGCATCCGCCAGCTGATGACCGAGCTCAGCGGGGAGGACCCCGGAACCCCCGGCCGGGGCCGCGGTAGAGGAGAAGGGGGCGAGGGCAATGGGACCGCCGCGGAAGGAGAGGGAAGCGCCAACGAGGTCGCCGGCGCGAGTGAAGCGGAGAGCTCTAATGGTGCCGCCTCGCGCGGCATCCACCCCACGCACGACATCTTCCACGGGATGGTCGCCCAGCAGAAGCGGGCGGTCAGCTCCAGCGACGAGGGCGGCCTGTTGATCGACGATCTGATCGAGTGGATCGAGACGCAGATCGACGCCAGTCCGGAGATGCGAGAGGTGCGCCGCGCCCACCCGGCACCCGAACGGATCCCTGCGCAGATCGCGCTCGGCTACTTCCTGCCCTACCCGATGACCCCGCGCGTGGACTTCGAGACGAGCAAGCTGTTGACCGAGCGCGAGTCGCTCGGCTGGGACCTCGTGCGGGCGCGTGCGACGCGCGGCTCGCTCACGAGCGCTCCGGGCCAGCGCCCGGCCGAGGACCCGGCTTACCGCTCGGCGGTGGTGCAGTCGGAGATCTACCGCCGCCACCTGCGCCTCGCGGTCGAGCGCTACGACGTGACGCCGCTGGCGCTATACCTGCGCCACCTGGCGCGCTGGTACACCGAGCAGGCGCGCTCCTCGCACGTGGAACGCGTGATCCACACACTGCTCGACCGCTCCGCGCGGGGACTCGGACTGGAAGCAGGGCGATGATGGGTCCGGGTAGAGGAGTGGGTCGAGTTAGGTGGGCACGCCGGGAGAGGTGGGCACACCATCTCCCCCACATCGGCTCATGCCTCCTAAGGGAGGCATGGATTGGGCCGTGGGCATGAGCACTCTGCTGATCGACAACTACGACTCCTACACCTACAACGTCTTCCACCTGCTCGCCGCCGCCTGCGGCGAGGAGCCGATCGTGGTGCACAACGACATGGTCTCCTGGAAGGCGCTGTCGCGCTGGGACTTCGATGCGATCGTGCTCTCACCCGGCCCCGGCCACCCCGCGCGCTGGCACGACTTCGGCGTGTGCGCGGACATCTTGCGCTCGAGCGAAGTGCCGGTGCTGGGCGTTTGCCTCGGCCACCAGGGCCTTGGGCACGTGCTCAAAGCGAGGGTGACGTATGCGCCGACGGTGATGCACGGGCGCCTCTCCCCCGTCCGGCACACCGGTGGGGGCCTGTTCGAGGGCATCCCCCAGGACTTCAACGTGGTGCGCTACCACTCGCTCGCGGTGAGCGGCTCCCTCGGGGAGGAGGGCCGTGAGATCGCCTGGACCGCGGACGGCGTGGTGATGGGCATCGAACACGCCACACGGCCGATGTGGGGTGTGCAATTTCACCCCGAGTCGATCTGCACGGAGCACGGGCACAAGCTGTTTGAGAACTTCTATGCGCTCGCGCGCGAGCGTGCGCGCCCGCGCCCTGGACGCCTGAACCGGCCCAGCGTGCCGCCCAGACGCTGCCGGCGGCGCAGCGCTGAGGATTCCAAGGTCAGACTGCACGTGCGCACGATCGCCGGCGAACCCCAGACCGAGCGCCTGTTCGCGGCGCTGTTCGGCGAGCAGGAGCACGCCTTTTGGCTCGACAGCGCAAGCACCGCCACGAAGCTCGGCCAATGTTCGTTCCTGGGCTCCTCGCAAGGGGAGAACAGGTTGGTGCTCGAATACGACGTGGACACGGGGATCGTGACGCGCCACGACGCGAATGGGACGTCTAAGGAGCCCGGTTCCATCTTTCAGGTGCTCGAGCGCGAACTCGATACCTACGCGATCGAGCCCCCCGCCAGCCCGGCGCGCGGGTTGGCCGGCGGTTTCGTGGGCTACCTCGGCTATGAGTGCAAGGCCGACTGCGGCGCCTCCAACACGCACAAATCTGACGTCCCCGACGCCGTGCAGATGCTGGCCAACCGTGTGATCGCGGTCGACCACACCACCGGCGTGACCCACGCGATGGCCCTGTGCGTGGGCGAGGAGCCCGATGCACAGACATGGCTCGACCAGGCGGAGCGGGCGATCGGCGAAGCGCTGGCTGCACCTGGCGCCGAGCTGAGCGAGTCCAGTAGGAACGAGGATCCTCCCTCCCAACCCGTGATCTTCCGCCCGGGCCGTGGCCGCGAGCAGTACCTGGCTGATATCGCACGTTGTCAGAGCGCCCTCGGCGCCGGCGAGTCCTATGAGGTGTGCCTGACCGACCAGATCCACACCGACGCCACGCCGGACCCGTGGCGGCTGTATTGCGGGCTGCGGCGCTCCAACCCAGCGCCGTTTGCGGCCTACCTGAAGCTGGGCGAGATGGCGGTCGTCAGTAGTTCGCCCGAGCGCTTCCTGTCCGTCGATCGCCAGCGCAAGGTGATGGCGCGCCCGATCAAGGGCACCGCGCCGCGCTCGGAGGACCCACTCGAGGACGAGGCAACGCGCAGGGAGTTGCTCCAGGACGAAAAGACGTTTGCCGAGCACCTGATGATCGTCGACCTGTTGCGCAACGACCTGGGCAGGGTCTGCGAGGTGGACTCGGTCAGGGTGCCCGAGCTGATGGTGATCGAGCAGTACGCGACCGTGCACCAGATGATCTCCAACGTCGTCGGCACGCTCGAGCCGGGGCGCTCGCCGGTCGACTGCGTGCGGGCCTGCTTCCCGGGCGGGTCGATGACGGGCGCGCCGAAGCTGCGCACGATGGAGATCATCGACGACATAGAGCGCGAGGCGCGCGGTGTGTACTCGGGCGCGATCGGCTACTTCGGCGCCGACGGCGTGGTCGACCTGAGCATCGTGATTCGCACGATCGTGATAAGGCCCCGCCCACCCGGTGGGGGCGTCAAAACCACCACTATCGGCGCGGGCGGGGCGATCGTGATGCAGTCAGACCCGGCCGACGAGTTCGAGGAGATCCTGCTCAAGGCGCGCGCGCCGATGGCCGCGATCGCGCGCGCGGTCACCGGCTCGGACTCGCCCGAGGCGTGGAGCGTCGAGGTCGAGTCTCAGGCCGCGCTTGCGGGGAGCGCCGCATGAGTCGCGCGGTCCGCTTCGAGTCGAAGATCGCAACGGGGAGCGCCTCGTGAACGAGCTCACGCCGATCGAACCCGACGACGCGGAGGAGCAGTGGGAGACGAGCTGGGACATCCGCGAAGCCACGCACGAGGACGTGCCGACGATCGCGATCGCGGTGCGCGAGCTGTTGATCGAGCTTGGCGGAGAGCCGACGCTACCCGCTGCCTTGGAAGCGCCCGCGCACGCCCTGGTCGACGACGGCAGCCTGGGCGTGCTGCTCCTCGCCGAGGAAGCGGGGCAGATCGTGGGTGTGCTCGGCGTGAGCTGGCAATTCGCGATCCGGATTCCCGGCCGCTACGGCCTGATCCAAGAGCTGTGGGTACACCCCTCCTGGCGGGGGAGGACAATTGGAGGGGACCTGCTGGTGGCACTCCTTAAGCTCGCACGTCGCCAGCAGGTCACACGCCTGGAGGTGGGCCTGCCGAGCGAACGCTTCGCCCACCTGGCGGCGACCGAGGCGTTCTATGTAAACAACGGCTTTACCACTATCGGAACTCGTATGAGGAGGCTGCTATGAGCCTTGCCCACACTCGAAAGCGCTCATTCCTGCCAAAGGAGGCACAAGTCGAGGGGAAGAGCCGGTGAGCGAGCTCCTGCTGGTCGAACAGCGGCGCGGGGAAGACGGCACGGAGGGCGACGGCGCGCCGTTCATCCTCGACCGCCACGGCAACGCGATGGAGGGGCGCGACGACGAGCGGCGCACCTGCGAGCTGCGCAGCGGGCTGACCAACCACGCGAAAGTGAGACAAACTGTCTCCGACTGCCCGGGCGAGGAGGTGGAGCGAATCCTCGACGCGCTGCACGACCACGATTACCTACAGGCGTTGCGTGCCGTGGACAGCGAGGAGCCGACGATGATGCCCGAGTGGGCACCCCCCGGCCTGCCCGCCGACAGTCCCGTGTGGGCCGGCGTAGTGGAAACCGCGTTTGAGGGCGTGCGCACGGCGATCACCGCGGCCGAACGGGTGGTGGCCGGAGCCCGCTTCACCTACGCGCTATGCCGCCCCCCCGGCCACCACGCAGGCCCGGCCTGGCTGGGCGGCTACTGCTACCTGAACACCGCCGCCGCCGCGGCCTACGCCCTGTGCGAGGGCGGCCTCGGCCCGGCGGCGATCATGGACATCGACTTCCACTTCCCGACCGGCACCTCGGCGATCGTGGCTCCCCTGGAGAACGTGAGCCTCGGCTCGCTGCACGCCTCCACGATCGCGGAGGTCCCGTGGCGCATGGTGGAGGCGGGCGAGCGCGAGCGCTTCGTCGAGTTCGCGAGCTGCCCTGACGCCGACACCTACCTGCAGGCGCTCGGCGAAATCGTGGACGAGCTCGCGCGCACGGCCAAAGCGCTGGTGCTCTCGCTCGGCTATGACACCGTCGCCAGCGACCCGCACGGCTCATGGAACTTCCCGCCTTCGATCTTCGAGCGGATCGGCGCGCGCCTGGCGGCCTCGGGACTGCCGATCTGCGTGGTCCAAGAGGGGGGCTATTCGCTGGAGGCACTGGCCGAGTGCAGCCGCGCTTTTGCGACGGGCCTGTTGGACACCCCGGGGACCGTACCCGGAAGGGCACATCCGGAGGGCACAGGGCACACAGGCGGGAGCCTGGCATGACAGAGGGCCTGGAGCCGTTCCGCCAGCGCCTGGACTTCCTCGACGGCGAGATCGCGCGTCTGCTGGGCGAGCGCTTCGACGTGGTCCGCGACGTGGCCGCCTACAAGCGCGAGCATGATGTCCCAATGATGCAGCCGGAGCGGGTGATCGAGGTGCGCGAACGCTATGAGGCGCGCGGCAGCGAGGTGAATCTGCCGCCCGAGTTCACCGCCGCTTTGTTCGAGCTCTTGATCGGCGCGACATGCAAGCTCGAGGACGAGCTGATCGCGGAGCCAGCTTCGGCGGGAGACGGGAGCGTCAAATGAAGCTCCTCCCGCCTCCCGCTTTGGTCCTAACCCGATGCACCAGCCGGGGCTCGAACCCGGATCACCGGATTTTAAGTCCGGCCCTTTCACCGCTTAAGGTACTGGTGCCAGCTTGCCCACCCCACCGGGCGGTCCCTCCGGCAAGCCGGAGGGCTCCC
>DATMPT010000210.1:0-10464 GCA_035567355.1 Solirubrobacteraceae bacterium | reverse complement strand
AAGCGCTCCCCGCGCGCTTCGAAGTCGGCAAACTGGTCGAAGCTGGCACAACCCGGCGAGAGCAGTACCACCTCCCCCCGCTCGGCCGCCGCACTTGCCCCGGCGACGGCCCGCTCCAAATCGCCACACCCACGCACCACCACGCCGGTGCTCTCCAATGCAGCGGCGATCGAGGACGCATCCTCCCCGATCAGATAGACGGCCCGGCAGCTCTCCCGCACCGGCTTGCGCAACGGCCTGAAGTCTTGGCCCTTGCCCTGACCGCCGAGAATCAGATGCACGATCGGCGCCTTCGCCGCTTGCCCCTGCTCTTCCAGGCAGGCCATCGCGTCGAGGGCAACCAGCGTGCTGGTGACATTCGTGGCCTTGGAGTCGTTGACGAATAGCACGCCGTCTCTGCGTGCAACCTCCTCCAGGCGATGGGGCACGCCTGCAAAGCTACGCAGCCCAGCTCGTACCGCCCCGGGCTCGAGTCCGCGCGCCAGGCACACGGCCGCAGCCGCCATCGCGTTCTCGAGGTTGTGGCGTCCCTGCAAACGCAGCTCGCTGCCGTCGAGCAGCGGCTCGCCGTCCCAATGCAGCACTCCCCCGCTCTCGGAGAGCTGAGCTTTGGAATCGTGGCCAAAGCGCACGCGCCGCGCCGCGCCGGACAGCAGCTCGGACTCGAAGTCCAGCGGCACAACCGCCAGATCACCGGCGTCCTGACGGGCGAACACTCGCAACTTGGCCCGCAGGTATGCCTCGATCGTGCCGTGCCGGTCGAGATGATCAGTGGTGAGGTTGAGCAGAACAGCGGCCTCGGGGGCGAACTCGAACGCGTCCTCCAACTGGAACGAGGATGCCTCGCATACGATCGTGACGCCCTGCGCGAGTGTGCCCACGAGCCCACTGAGCGCCACGCCGACGTTGCCAGCGACAGCGACCGGGAGCCCTGCTGCACGATGGATGTGCCCGATCAACTCGACCGTCGTGGTCTTGCCGTTCGTGCCCGTCACCGCGATGAACTCGTTCGGGAGCATGCGCCACGCCAGCTCGAGCTCGCCCATGACGCACATGTCGCGCGCGCGCGCTTGGACGATCACAGGCGTCTCGGCGGGCACGCCCGGGCTCTTCACGACCGCGCTCACACGCGCGAGCAGCGAAAGGCCCTGCTCGCGCGTGTGCAGCTCGACGCCGGCGGTTGCGAGCGTATCGAGGTCGGTGGGCTCCCCGGCGTCCACGCCGATCACCTCATCCCCTCGCGCGCGCAGCGCCAGCGCGGCGGCGATGCCCGAGCGAGCGAGGCCGACGACCAGGTAGGGACCGGACGGGAGGTCGGGACGCGGCTTCAAGTCAGAGCAGATTCGGGTCGGGCAGCGTGAGCTCGCGTGGCTCGCGCCAGGTGTTCACCGGTGCGCACTTGCTCAACCCAGGCTCTGGCGGTAGATCGTAAAGCCGATCGCACAGCAGATCGCCGCGACGATCCAGAAGCGCAGGATGATCTTCGTCTCAGACCAGCCCTTCAGCTCGAAATGGTGGTGGATCGGCGCCATCAGGAACACGCGCTTGCGCGTCATCTGGAAGGAGATCACCTGGATCACGACCGACAGGGCCTCGATCACGAAGATGCCGCCGAGCAGCACGAGCAGCAGCTCGGTCTTGGTCATCACGGCGAGCCCCGCGATCGCACCGCCGATCCCCAAGGAGCCCGTATCGCCCATGAAGATCGTGGCGGGGAACGCGTTGAACCAGAGAAAGCCGATGCAACCGCCGACGAGCGCTCCGGAGAGCATCGCCAGGTCGAAGTCTTCGGCGATGAACGTGATCCCGATGTAGGCCAGTAGGACGATCGCACCACAACCCGCCGCCAAGCCGTCGAGGCCGTCGGTCAGGTTGACCGCGTTGGTGGTCCCAGCGACGACCAAGTAGATCAAGACCGGATAGAAGATGCCGAGATCGATCTGGTAGTCGACGAAGCGCAGGCGCAAGGTGGGCGCGAGGTTGGCCTCGTGCTTGGCTATGTACCACAGGCCCAACGAGATCGCGATCGTGATCGCCAGCTTCGTGCGACCGCGCAGGCCGAGCGAGCGGCGCTTGACGAGCTTGGTGTAGTCGTCGGCAAAGCCCAGCAAGGCACACGCGATCGCCGTGCCGAAGACGCCCACCGAGCGCCATTCGAAGTCGGTCAGGATCAGGTATGGGACCGTGACCGCCAGGAAGATGATGATCCCGCCCATCGTGGGCGTGCCCGCCTTCTCGTGATGGCCCTGGGGTCCGTCCTCGCGAATGTGTTGGCCAAACTCGCGGTTGCGCAGGAACTCGATGAACTTCGGACTCAAAAATATGCAGATGAGCAGGGCGGCTGTGCCGCCAATCAGGATGCGCCCCATCAATGTCTCGACTCGACCCGCGCGCCCAAGGCTTCACGAGCCACGGCGACATCGTCGAAGGGCACCTTCAGCCCACCGGCGAGCTCCTGTCCCTGCTCGTGGCCCTTGCCCGCGATCACGAGCACGTCGCCGCTCTGCGCCAAAGCCACGGCGCGCTCGATCGCGGCGCGACGATCGACCTCGCTCACAACAGGGCGAGCGCCGGGTGGGCGCGGAGCGCTGCTCACCCCGTCCATGATCTCGGCGATGATCGCCTCGGGGTCCTCCGAGCGCGGGTTGTCGGAGGTAACGAGCAGCACGTCAGCCAGCCGCGCGCCGACTTCCCCCATCAGGGGCCGCTTGCCGCGATCGCGGTCGCCACCCGCGCCGAACACGCAGATAACGCGCCCGTGGCCAACTTCGTGGGCTGTCCTGAGCACGTTTTGGAGTGAGTCGGGCGTGTGGGCATAGTCGACGAGCACGGCAAATCCCTGGCCCTCGTCGACGGGCTCGAGGCGGCCCGGTACGCGTACACCTCGCTCGAGCGCCGACACGAGCGTGTCGAGCTCGAAGCCCAGCGCGTGGGTCACAGCGAGCGCCGCGAGCGCGTTGGCGACGTTGAAGCGGCCCGGAAGCGGCAACGTGAGCGTGCGTACGCCCTGTGGGAAATGCAACTCGAAGTGGGATCCCGCCAGGTCCACCCGCACTCCACGCGCGCGATAGTCGGCGTCCGAGTCGATCGCAAACGTGAGGGCATGCTCGAGCTCAGCCGCCAGGCGCCGCCCGTAGGGATCGTCGACGTTCACGACCGCGATCCGCGGCCGCTCAGCTGTGTCTGTGGGGAGGAACAGTCGCCGCTTGGCCTGGAAGTAATCCTCCATCGTGGGATGGAAGTCGAGGTGGTCCTGGGTGAGATTGGTAAAGAGCGCAGCGGCGAAGCCAACACCGTCGGTGCGCCCGAGCGCCACGGCATGCGAGGACACCTCCATCGCGCAGTAGCGTTCCCCGCTGTCGAGCATCGCGCGGAGATCGGACTGCAGGTCGATCGCCTCCGGCGTGGTGCGCGTCGCGGGCCGGTGCGAGCCGCCTATCTGTGAGCCGACCGTCCCGAGCAGCCCACAGCGCTCCCCAGCGGCCTGGAGCAGGGCGCGCACGAGATGGGCTGTGGTCGTCTTGCCGTTGGTGCCCGTGACCCCCACGACGTGCAGCTCTGAGGTCGGATCGCCATAGAAGCGTGCAGCAAGCGGGCCCATCGCCGCGCGCGTGGAGCGCACCACGATCTCCGGAACCTCAAGGCCAAGCTCTCGCTCGACGACGAGCGCGACAGCTCCGGCGGCGATCGCCGCGGCGGCGAAATCGTGACCGTCGCGCTCATAGCCGGGGATGCAGAAGAACAGCGTGCCGGCCTCGACCGTGCGACTGTCATACGCGAGCCCGGTTATCCGGAGCGGCCCGGGGGTCGGCGAGACGGACCGTAGACCGGGGATGGTGGCGGCCGTCAACTCGTCGAACCTCATGGCTTTGCGCCCCGCGATGGCAAGAAGCGAGAGTGTAGGGCTCGGGCCAGAGGGGATCGCAAGGGCGACAGGGACACGGCCGGACAGGAGGGTTCCGGGCGCGTGCGATCCCCTACGGACAGTCCGAATGTTCATTGGGAACCTGTCTCAAAACATTCGGCACGTCCGGAATGCGGGTGGGTGGGCCTTAATCAAGGCGCCGGATCGCCCGTTTTGAGACAGGTTCCTATCCCGGGGCGATGCCGAGATAGGGCAGCGCGAATTCCATGATCTGGCCGAAGGCGGGTGCCGCGACTACACCGCCGTAGATCGAGCCGGTCTGCGGTTCGTCGATGATCACCGCGCATAGCAGCTTGGGGTCTGACGCTGGCGCAAAACCCACGAACGAGGCGACATAGGCGCTTTTGGAGTATTCGCCTGTCTGCGGATCGATCTTGCTAGCCGTTCCCGTCTTGCCGGCAAGATGGTAGTTGGGGATCGAGACCTCGCTGGCGGTACCACCTGGGGCGAGCACGCCCTTGAGCATGTTGCGCAACTCAGCCGCCGTTGTACTCGAGATGACACGCCGGCCGGCCGGCTCGGGCAGGCGGCGCCCACCGATCTGTCCGACGATGTGCGGCGCACGCAGGATCCCGCCGTTGGCGATCGCCGAGTAGGCGGTGGCCATCTGGATCGGCGTGACAAGCTCGCCCTGGCCGATCGGTAGGTTGCCCATGGAGGAGCCCGAGTAGCGGCTGAGCGGCAGCGTGGCACCGCTTTCCTCGCCCTGCAGGCCAAGGCCTGTGTGGCTGCCAAAGCCGAAGTCGTGCACCCACGTATTGAATTTTTCCCGGCCCTCGAGCAACCCGATCTTGATCGCGCCTACATTGCTCGACTGGGCGAGGATCTGGGAGGTTGTGAGCGACTCGCCGGGGTGTTCTGTGTCGTCGTGGATCGTGCGATCGGCAACTCGGATCTGATCCGGTATTTCAAAGCCCGTTTCGGGTGTTATGAGTTTTTCTTGGAGCGCCCCTGAGACCGTGAACGCCTTGAAGGTGGAGCCCGGTTCATAGTTGAAGCTCACGGCACGGTTCTGCAGCGCTTCGATCGCCTTGGCGCCCGGATCGTTGGCGTTCACCGCCGGCCAGTTGGCCATCGCGAGGATCGCGCCCGTGCGCGGGTCCATCACGATCGCGGTCGAGTCCTTGGGCTGAAATACCCTGCCGACGGCGCTCAACACGTCTTCGGCGCGCTGCTGAATGTTGGCGTCGAGCGTCAGCGACACGGATGAGCCCGCCCGCTCGTGGCGGGTTTCGGCGATCGAGACCGGCTGTCCGATCGCGTCGCTGACCACGCGGCGCAGCCCAGCGTGGCCCGCAAGCGTCGAGTTGAGCGAGTACTCGAGGCCCATGCGGCCCGCGCCTTCGTGTTCGCTGCCCACGATTCCCAGCACCTGTGCCGCGAGCGTCTGGCGTGGATAGACGCGTCTCATGACCGGCGCGCCCTGCACACCGGGAAGCTTCAGCGCCAGCACTTGGTGCGCCGCGCCGTATGGAAGCGCGTGGGCGAGATAGACAAAGCCTGTGTGCTCGCCAAGCTTTGTCAGCACCTGGGCCTGGGAGAGACCGAGCAAAGGCGCCAGCTCGCGGGCGGCCGCGAGTGGCTGCTTGATCAAGTAGGGATCGGCCGTGAGTTCCTGAGCCGGTTCTGAGATCGCAAGCGCCACACCGTTGCGATCGGTGATCGTTCCACGCTCGGCCGGCACGATTTCATTGGTCAGCTGCTGCGTGCGTGCCGCTCGGCGGAGCGCACCGGCGTGGGGACCGCCTAGATAGAGTGCCCGTGCCCCGGCAAGCAACAGCAGCCCGAAGAACAGCGCAAACAGCATCCCGACGCGATGCTGGACGACAGCCACCGGCTATCCACCAGCGCTCGGAGAGGTGCTGGAGACTTCCGAGCCACCCGCTTGCCCTGTTGTCCCCGGCACGGGTGAAGCACCGGCGGAGCTCGTCGCGGTTTCGCTGCTCGCCTGCGTAGACGCAGCCGGCGCTTCGCTTGCGGCAGGCGAACCGGCGGTCGCTTCGGTCGATTGCGTTGCGGTCGCGGCCGCTTCGGTTGGGCCCGTCGTGCCGGTGGCTGCTCGAGTGGATTCGGTTGCGTTCGCGGCCGCTTCTGTCGAGCCCGTCGTGCCCGCGGCGGCTCGAGTGGATTCGGTTGCGCCCACCGCCGCTTCTGTCGAGCCCGTCTGGCTGCTCGCGGATGCCTGGACCGGTGCGGCAAGCGCGGCCGCCGCGCGCGAGACGTCGGCTGGAGCCGCCTGCACGAAATGGACGGCGCCCGCCGGCGCCAGCGTCATGCCGGCCGCGGCCGCCAGGGGCGCGACACGACTTTCTGCCGAATACATCGAGTCTTCGATCCCCAGCTGTGCGTTTTCGCGCTGGAGTGCCGCCTCGCGTGTGAGCGTGTGCCCAATTCCAGTATTGAGCTCGAGCACGACCAGCTGCATCGCGACGATCCCGATCAGCGAGAACGCGAGCAGGCCGATCCACAGACGTCCGTGGATCAACCTGTCGAGCAGCGCCACGACGGGTCCGGGCGCGGCGAGGACCGTCGGCTTTGCCGGGCGGACGGTGCGCGTGGGCCCGGAGACCCTGCGGGGATGGCGTACCGGGGCGCGGCGCGGCACCGGGGCCGCGCGACCGGCGGGTACCGCCACAGCCGACACGGGCGGGGTCACGCCTCACCTCCTGTGTCCTTAGATGGGGCTGCGAGCTTTTCCGCAGCGCGCAAGCGTGCCGAGGAGGCACGCGGGTTGCGCGCGATCTCGCCAGCCGAGGGCACGATCGAGCCGCGCGTCAGCAGGGCCGCCTCGGGCTCGCGCCCACAGCCGCATACCGGGAGATCGGGCGGGCAGATGCAGCCACGCGCACGATCGGCCAGGAAGCGCTTCACACGACGGTCCTCGAGCGAGTGAAAGGAGATCCCGGCGAGCACCCCGCCCTCGCGCAACAGATCCCAGGCGAGTGGCAATGCTCCATCGAGCTGTCCGAGCTCGTCGTTGACGGCGATGCGCAACGCCTGGAAGGTGCGCTTTGCGGGATGCCCGGCGGCGAAACGAGCCGGAGTGGGGATCGCCGAGCTGATCACGTCGACGAGCGCGAGCGTGGTATCGATCGGGGAACGTGCACGGCGGCGCACGATCGCACGTGCAATCTGAGAGGAGTGGCGCTCCTCGCCGAGCTCGCGCAGGAGCACCGCGATCCGCCGCTCGTCCCAGCCGGCAACGATCTCGCGTGCACTGAGCTCTTGGCGCGGATCCATACGCATGTCAAGCGGCGCGTCATAGGAGTAGGAGAAGCCGCGCTCGCGCGTGTCGATCTGCATCGAGGACATGCCGAGATCCAGGTAGACCATGTCGGCGCGCACGCCCTCATCTGCCAGCATTTGCAGACCTTCCACGTAGCCGCCTCGTATAAAGCGCATCGAGCAGGGAGCCTCGCCGGCGAGCTCGAGGAAGCGCTCCTCGGCAAGTGGGTCACGGTCAATCGCGACGAGCTTGCCCTCCGGGCCCAGCCGCTCGGCCACCATGCGCGCGTGGCCGCCGCCGCCGAAGGTGCAGTCGATTGCTACCTGGCCCGCCCGGGTTCGATCAAAGTCGAGCAGCTCGAGCAACTCATCCGCGAGCACCGGGATGTGGACGGCGGTCATGTCAAGCAGGATGGTCAACGCGCGCGGTGATCTCTGCGACGCTGCCGAGCAGCGCCGGTCGATGTTCATCCCAGCTGGTCCTGTCCCACAGCTCGAGGCGCTCGCCGGCCCCCACCACGATGACCTCTTTGCTCAGCTTGGCGTGATCGCCAAGGAACCCGGGCACCATGATGCGCCCGGCCGCGTCCAGCTCTGCGTCGTGCGAGCTGCCGTAGAAGAAGCGCTCCAGCTCGGTCAGGCGCGAGGAGAGCGGCGGCAGCTCGGCCAAGGAGCGCTCGGTGTAGCGCTCGTACTCCGCTGGACGCCACACCCCGACGTAAGGCTTGAGATCGACGGGCATCGCCAGAACCACGCCCTCGGAGAGGGTGGCGCGGTAGCGAGCCGGAACCGTGAGCCGGTTCTTCGCGTCGAGCGTGTGGTCGAAGGTACCGCGGAAAGCCATTGGGGGTTCCAATCAAGTAGATCGAGCCGCGGTGGAGGAGTGGGAGGAGCTCCTCCACCACGGCTCGCTGCCGCGAAGTTACCCCACTTTCCCCCACAATGCAACCCCAATTGCACATTTTCTCCCACAATCCACACCCAAACACCTAAAAATCCCCAAAAACCTTGCTCAGCGGGAGATTTGGACGGTGGAGGTGCGCTGGCAGGGCCTTGCACGAATGCATGCGAACGTGCAGGGGCGCCGCGTGTAACGTTCGTTGCAGAACTCTCTGACCGGAGTCCGCCCACAGAAAGGAACGCGTTGCCCTCCGTCCCGACCCGCTCGCACCGCCCACTCCACACGCACCCAGCGCACCGGCGCGCAGAGGACCGGCGCTCCCCAGAAGGGACAGGCATTCGCGCCCGCGCGAGGAGCCTGTGCGCGCGCACGAAGCTTACGAGCGTCGTCCTCGCGCTGACCCTCATCGGCGTGGCAGCGGCGATCGCCGGCTGTGGCTCATCGGGCTCGAGCGGCGAACCGGCAAGCCTCGTCCCTGCCTCAGCGCCGCTATACGCGAGCATCGCGATCAAGCCCGGCGGCGGCTCCTCCGGCGCCGCCGCCATGGCGGCGAAGAAGCTCACCCACCTGGCCGAACCCTATGGGAGCATCGCGCAGGCATTGCTCTCGAGCGAAGGCGCTCACGTCGAATTCAAGCGCGACATCGAGCCGTGGGCGGGCAACGACGCCGGCGTGTTCATCACCTCCCTCGACACGAGCAAGCTGCCACAAAGCTCAAACTCGATCCAGACGCTGCTCGAAGGCGGCCTCTCAGGCGCGGCAGCCGCGCTCGGAGCCGATGCCTTCGGCTCGGGCGGCACACAGGGAGCGATCGTGCTGCAAACCTCGGACGTCGGCGGGGCTCGCTCCTTCCTCGCAAAGCGTGCACACGAACAGCAGGCGCACTCTGCCACCTATAGAGGCATCTCCTACCAGGTGTCCCCCAGCGGCGCCGCGCAGGGTATCGTCAAGGACTTCGCGGTGATCGGCAGCGATGCGGGCTTCAAGAGCGTCGTCGACACCTCCTTGGGCGGGGCAGCCATCGCCAGCGCCAGCGGTTATACCAAGCCGCCCGCGAACGCGATCGCAAGCATCTACGCGCAACCCGAAGCGCTCGTGAAGGCCGTTCATGGCCCCGCTGGCGCCACCGGCCAAGGCATATCGCTGCTCAGCCAATTGTTCGCGGGCGCGCAATCCGTCGCGTTGTCGGTAACGCCCACCTCCAACTCGATTTCGCTGCAGGGCGAAGTTCACTCCGTAAATGGTGCCTCCACACCACTGTTCGGCCAGGAAGGGGCCAAGGCGCTCGGCGAAGTCCCCAGCGGCGCTTGGCTTGCCGCGGGTGTGGGTAACGTCGGCGCCGATCTCCCCCGTGCCTTCGCTCTGCTCCACGGCGTCGCGTCGTTTGCGACCTCCACCCTGTTCGCTTCGCTCGGCGGTCCGAGTATCGAAAAGCTATTCACCACCTTGGCCTCTCCCAACGCGAAGTTGCAGCAGGACTTCGGCAGCTGGGCGACGTCCGGCGCAATGTTTGTGAGCGGCACCGGCCTGTTCAACCTGCAAGCAGCGCTGGTAATCGACTCCAACAACCCCACCGCCTCGCAAGCCGCCGTGGGCAAGCTCGCGAAGTTGATGCAAAGCGCGGGAGCCGAAGTCACCAACACCACGATTGCGGGCGCCAACGCGGCCGTGAGCGTCAAGCTGCCAGGCTTCCCGGCCCTCATCTTCATAGCCGACGGGCAGAGCGCCAACGGGCAGGCCAAGTTCGTGCTCGGGCTGGGGCAACAGTCCGTCCAGGGCGCACTTGCACCATCGAGCACCCTCTCTACCTCACCCGCCTATTCGAGCGCCACCGCGGCGCTCGGCGGCGGTATCGAACCAAGCTTGATAGTTGAATTCCCGACGATGCTTGGCTTCCTGGAAGGGCTTGGCTTGACCCAGAACCCGGGCGTGTCGAATCTCGTGCCTTATTTCAAGTCGTTGGGCGCGCTGACCGCCGGCGCCACCAGCCAAGGGGGCGTGGAGCACTTCAAGGTGGCGCTTGGGCTGGCATGAGGTTCGCTCAGGTGCGTTGTAGGCGACAAGCTTCCCCGGCCGCGAACCGCCGCTCGCCGGCGGTCGCTCAAGCCAAGGCGCCGCCGACGGGCACCTTCTCCGCTCCCTCCCGTGCCCGCTCGGGTGGGTTCTCGGTCTCGATGATCACGCGACAGGGGCGCTTGGCGAGCAAATAGGTGGCGGTCGGACCGATTCGCTGCTCTCCGACGGGAGCATGGATCGTGGACCAATAGATCACGTCTGCATCGACACGTTTGGCCTCTTCCACCAACGCCGCCCCCGGGTTGCGCGTGCGGATCAAGCCCGTCCGGATCTTGATGTTCGAGCGCCGCGCCTTGATGCGGGCGGTCTCCAGAGCCGAGCGGCCCTCTGCCTCCTC
>DATMPT010000209.1:0-7179 GCA_035567355.1 Solirubrobacteraceae bacterium | reverse complement strand
TCCGCCGCCGGCCTCGGCCAGTCCACCGCCGTCTCGATCGGCGGCGACGCGATCATCGGCTCCTCCTACGCCGAGCTGATGCCCCTGTTCGAGGCCGACGAGCAGACGCAGGGCATCGTCATCTACACCGAGCCGGGCGGGCGCATGGAGGCGGAGCTGGCGCAGTGGGTGACGGAGAGCAAATCGCGCCTGCCGATCGTCGCCTTCATGGCCGGGCGCTTCATGGACGAGATGCCCGGCATGAGCTTCGGGCACGCCGGCACGATCGTCGAAGGCATCCAGGACACCGCCTCGGAGAAGATCGCGCGCCTGGCGCAGGCCGGGATCACGGTGGCCGAGCGGATCGAGGACATCCCCGACATGATCCGAGACAAGATCGCGCGGGGAACAGGCGCGAGAGAAGGGAGCCCGGCATGAGAGCCGATGGGATCTTCATCGCCGTCGAGGTCGACGACCAGGCAGCCGCCGATGCCGCGCTGGCGGTCAAGCTGAGCGACGCATGCCCGGTTGACATCTTCGCCCAGGCCGACGACGGTGTGAGCATCGTCGAGAAGAACCTCGACGAGTGCGTGCTGTGCGGGCTGTGTCTGGCCGCGGCGCCGCGGGGCGCTGTGAGCGTGATCAAGCTCTACGACAACGACGCGGTCCTCACACCCGCCTAGCCTAGCCTGGCGCCGAGTGTGCGCCCTGGGGACCTCAGCCGCAGGACATCGCTCGAAGCGACTACCAGGTGCAGAGACCTCAGGCCGAGGGCGAGCCGCCCGAGGCGGCTACCAGCGCAGGAGCATCAGACCGACCGTGACCCCCGGACCTACGGTCACCATCAAGCCCAGCTCGCCCGCCAGCGGCCGGCGCAGCTCCAGCGCGCGGTTCATCACGTAGAAGATCGAGGGCGTACCCATGTTGCCGTGCTCGGCAAGCACGTCATAGCTGGCCGCCACGTCCTCGCGGGAGAGGTCGAGCGCTTCTTGGACGCTCTCGATGATGCGCCGCCCGCCCGGGTGCACGAGCCAGTGGTCGATCTTCCCGCGCTCGAGACCGTTCGTCGCGAGGAAGTCCTCGACCAGTGCGAGCAGACCGTCGCTGGCGACGTCCGGCAGCTCGCGGATCAGGTGCAGGTAGCTGTCCTCGGGCGTCAATTCCATCCTCACGGCGCCCAAGGTGCCTGCGACCTGGTGGACCTTGGAGGCGAGCACGACCGGACCGGCGCCACCGGCCGGCGTGGCGGGTGGGCACTCGAACTCGATCAGAGCTGCAGCGCAGCCGTCGCCGAAGATCGAGGAGCCGACGGTCTTACTGCGCTCGTCGTCCTCTGCCGCCCCCATCAGGATGCCCGTCATGCTCTCCGCCGCGACCACGAGCGCCTTCTTGCCAGGCTGCTCGCGCAGGGTCTGGGAGGCCAGACGCACCAGCGGCACCGCGCTGGCGCAGCCGACGCCCACGACGTGATACTTGTCGGTGGAGGGGTCCATCTCGTAGTGGTCCACGAGCCGGTGAGCAATGGTTGGCCCCCCGAGCGAGTAGAGCGTGGCGCTCACGACCACACCGATCTCCGCAGGATCCACCTCCAGCTCGTCGATCGCCCGCACGGCGTAGTCGAGCAGGTGCTGCTCGATCGCGTGGGTACGACCCTGCACGGTGGTCGCCAGGAACTCGTCGGTCAATGTCAAGCTACGACGCTGCACCCCGCAGCGGCTGAAGATGCGCTGCGCAAACTCGTCGCCTGAGAGGCCGAGCAAACCGAGCACGTCCTTCTGGGTGAACGATGTCTCGGGACCAGCCAGCGCGAGACGGCTGATATGCGCGAGCCTGGGGCTCCGGTCGTCCCATGCAAGTGGCTGCCCGCTCAAGCCGGGGAGGTCGGCGAGGCTTGGAAGGTCTGCTTCTATAGCCTTCAAGACGGACCCCCTGGAGTCGTTCGGATCATGGGGCAGGCGGATTGGTGGGGCGAAGACCGAGCATATGTGAGCAACCCGTCGGCAGCCGCGAAAGAGCGGCCTTACGTCGGATCTTCTTCATAGACTCTTCATCCTATCCACATACTTCTTCACAAACGCTTCGACAGGAGTCCACGACTAGCCTGCAGGAGCGAATAAAGCCATGAGCTTGGAGGGACGTAGATGAAGTTGATCGGGGCCGGAATGCCGCGTACGGGCACGCTGACGCAGAAGGTGGCGCTTGAGATGCTGGGAATCGAGCCTTGCTACCACTGGGTCAACGTGATCGCCGATCTCGACCAGGTGGCCGTATGGAACGATGCCTTGGACAGCGAGGCCCCGTGGGACGAGATCCTCGGCGGCTTCCAGGCCACGGTGGACTGGCCCGGCGGCTACTTCTGGCGCGAGCTGATGGACCACTACCCCGACGCCAAGGTCCTGCTCAGCGTGCGCGACCCCGAGAAGTGGGAGCCCAGCTTCAGGGAGACGATCTGGAACATGTGCTTCGGCGAGTCCTTGATCCGTCTTCTTTCGAGCGCCCGCGGCCTCGTCGACCCCCAGTGGGCTCGCTACTTGAAGCTCGTCGAGCGCATGTTCTGGATCGAGCGGGCTCCGTTCGCCGCCGGACACGAGCGACCCGAGCAGCTGATCGAGGGCTTCGAGCGCCACAACGCCGCGGTCGAGGCGAGCGTGCCGCCCGAGCGGCTGCTCGTTTGGAACGTGACAGAAGGCTGGGAGCCATTGTGTGAGTTCCTCGAGCTGCCGGTACCCGAGGAGCCGATGCCGCACGTCAACGACCGCGAGACCTTCTTGGGGCGAGTCATCGACGGCGCCCTGGCGGCGCTGCAGGCGTCTCGGGCCGAGGAGGCAGGCACGCCGGGTGCCGCGACGGCCTAGGCCGTCGCAGGCCACGAGTAGCAGCCGTCTGGCATGAGCAGAGCGCGCCTTCTCATCACGCTGCTCGCGAGCGCGGCTGTGGTTACCCTGGCGATTGCGCTGGCCACGGGCACCCTGACGGGCAAGCACACGACGGCAAAGCAGGCGCCCCCGTGCCTACCGGCTACGTTGAACCACAGCGCCAAGCTCGACGGGCTGCCTATGGACGTCTCGCCGGCGCCTGAAACCGGCACGGCAAGTCCGTATACGCAGATCAGCTTCCTGGGCGTGCCGGCAACCAAGATCCACGCAATCTCGGTTGTGGGCGAGCACAGCGGGGATCACCCGGGTCACCTCGACGCCTACTCGCAAGGCGACGGCGCAAGCTTCGTGCCCAACGGTCCGTTTGACGCCGGTGAGCGCGTGACCGTACACGCCACGATCGACGCCGGCCGATCGCCGGCGGCCGGTCAGAGCGGCAGGCGGATCTCCTTCGGCTTTCGCGTCGATACGCCATATTCGACGGCGAGCATCCCCCCGTTTCCCAACCCACAGGCAGCGCCAGCCGACTACCAGAGCTTCGCCACCCTGCCCGGCACCCAGGTCCCGATCCTGAGCGTCACGACACCCGATCGCGACCCGGGCGCCGGCGACATCCTCACGACGAACGGGCCCGGTCCGGGCCAGTATGGCCCGCTGATATACACCCCGCAAGGGCGGCTCGTGTGGTTCGACCGTCTCCCCAGTGGCGAGACCGCCGAGAACCTGAGCGTGCAGCGCTTTGAAGGCCGTCCCGTTCTCACCTTCTGGCAAGGCAAGGTGCTCTCGCTGGGCTTCGGCCAGGGCGAAGACGTGGTGATGAACCGCAATTACCAAACCGTTGCCAGGATCCCCGGCGGCAACGGCCTGCAGGCTGACCTGCACGACTTCCAAGTCACGCCTCGCGCCATCTCCTATACGACCGCATTCAACGCGATCCGCTGCGACCTCTCACCGGTGGCGGGAGCACGCGATGGGGCGATCGTCGATACCGCCGTACAGGAGATCGATATGAAAACAGGGCTCGTACGCTGGGAATGGCACAGCCTCGATCACGTCGCCCTATCGGAGTCCGAGACCGAGACGCCCAGGAAGCCAACTCCGTGGGACTGGTTTCACCTCAACTCGATCGATCTCGAGCCAAACGGGAACATTTTCATCTCGGCGCGCAGCACCTGGGCCAACTATCAGATCGAAGGCGGCAGCGGCAACATCCTCTGGCGCCTGGGTGGCCTGAAGAGCTCCTTCAAGATGGGGCCGGGCACCGAAATGGCCTGGCAGCACGACGGCAGGATCCTCTCCAACGGGGAAGTCACGCTCTTCGACGACGGCTCGAACCCACCGATTCATCGCCAATCGCGCGGGCTTGGAATCGCGCTTGACTTCAAGACCCACGAAGCGCACCTCAGCTACGCCTACACCCACCCCGATCCGCCGCTACTTGCGCCAAGTCAGGGCAACATGCAGACGTTGCCCGACGGGAACGCCGTTGTCGGCTACGGCGGCGTACCCGCGATCAGCGAGTTCGCGACCGGCGGCTCGCTGGTCTTCGACGCCCACCTGCCCCTCGACATGTCCTTTTATCGCGCCTTCCGCTTCCCGTGGAGTGGGCGACCGTCAAGCCCACCGGCGCTCAGCGCCAACCTGAACGACACCGGTGAAGAGACGATCGTGCACATGAGTTGGAACGGTGCCACCGGAGTGGCGTCTTGGCGCGTACTCGCCGGGCAACACCCCACATCGCTTGAAGCGCAGACCACAATCCCAGCCAGCGATTTCGAAAGCTCGACGACGTTGCCAAAGAAGTACGGCTATGCGGCGGTGCAAGCGCTCGACTCGGCGGGCCGGGTGCTCGGCGAATCGAAACCCGCCACGGTCACCACCTACGCGGCCGCACTTCCCGCCGGGCATCCGCGGTGATGAGCAGGAGCCTCCACCCGCCGGCACACCGAGGGCTCAATAGGCCGGTTTGGTTGAGTGCTTGTGTGGAGCCGTGCCCGTGGTGCTGCCGTTCGTCGTCTGAGTCTGGGAGCCGCCCGTTTTACCGCCGCACCCTGCCACCGCCAAGGTGGCCGCGAGGACGGCCAGTAGCGTTAGCATGGCAACCAGTGACGTTCGCTTCATCGGCCGGCCTCCTTTCGTCGCTCAATGATTTGAAGGCCCAGCTACCTCACCCTACCAAGCGTAGACAACGCCAATCTCGCACATGAGCACCGTGGCACCGACGAGCAGGGAGGCGCCTGGCTCGCAGCCGTCCAAGCGCAGACTTGGCTCGCGCGAGGCTTGGCTTTTGGGGGTGTGCTGCGTCGCGCAGTTCATGGTCATCCTCGACCTGAGCATCGTCAACGTGGCGCTGCCCTCGATCCAGTTGAGCCTAGGCTTCACGGCGCCCGAACTGCAGTGGATCGTGGACGCCTATGCGATCACCTTCGCGGGCTTCCTGATGCTTGGCGGACGCGCCGCCGACCACTTTGGCCAGCGCCGCATGTTCGTTTTGGCGCTGCTCCTGTTCGGGCTCGCCTCGCTGGCCGGCGGCATCGCGACCGACCGCGCCACGCTTGTCGGCGCCCGAGCTGTGCAGGGTCTCGGGGGCGCGCTGATGGCGGCCTGCTCGCTGGCGGTCATCACCTCCTCCTTTGCACCGGGACCAAAGCTCAATCGCGCGATTGGCGCTTGGGCGGCGATGAACGGGCTTGGAGGCGCCGCCGGGATGCTGTTCGGGGGGCTGATCACCCAGGAGCTCAGCTGGCGCTGGGTGCTTTTGATCAACCCTCCAATCGCGATCGCGGCCGCAGCGGTGGCCTACGCGGTTGTGAGCGAGCGCCGCCGAGGATCAGGATCCCATCTGCCCCGCAGCTTCGACCTGGCCGGGGCGCTGACGCTCACGATCGGTCAGATGGTCTTGGTATTCGGGGTCGTGGAAGCGGGCCTGGCCGGCTGGGACACGATTGCCGCGCTCGGCCCGATCCTCGCCGGCATCGCCCTGCTCGCGGCGTTCGGCCTGATCGAGACGCGCGTAGCCGGCGAACCGCTGATCCCCTTCAAAGAGCTCACAAAGCCGCTGCGAATCGCCAACAACATCGTGCTGCTGTTCAGCGCGTCGCTGTTTCCGATGTGGTTCGTGAGCTCGCTCTACCTGCAGCAGGTCTTGGGGCTCTCGCCGCTGCACACCGGTCTCGTCTTCCTGCCGATGACGCTGATGATCATGCTGGTCGCCGCGCGCACCGGCAAGCTCGTGAGCCGCTTCGGGGTGCGTCCCGTGCTCGGCGGCGGGCTGATCATGCTCACGGCTGGGATGCTGCTGCTCGCTAGGATCGGAGCCAGCGGCAGCCCGATCGTGTACGTGATGATCCCCGGGCTGCTGACTGCTGCGGGGATCGCGATGTCGATCGTGCCCTCGACGATCGCCGCCACCCAGGGCGCCAAGGAGGGACAGGCGGGACTTGCCTCGGGCCTTGTCAACACCTCGCGGCAGATCGGCGGTGGCCTCGGCCTGGCGATCCTCGTCACTTTGGCAACCCAGCGCTCGAGCCACCTGATCGGCACCGGCCAGCAGGTATCACAGGCGCTAACCGACGGCTTCCGGCTCGCCTATCTGATCTGTGCCGGCCTGGCCGCCTCCGCGGCCCTGCTCACCTTCACCGCGCTGCCCAAGCCCGCGGGCGTGCCTGTGGGAGCGCCACGGCGCCTGGCGGTCGCGATCGCCGTGGCCGTCGCGGGCTTCGTCGCGGTCGACATCGCCGCCGCGGGCTCGCATGGCGCTCCTGTCGGGGCCTACACCACCAAGGGCGCCTACAGCTTCCTCACCGAGCCAGCGCTCCACCCGCCGATCCTCCACAAGGACGGGCCGGTCGCCACCGGCAAGCTGGCAGCCGGCTATATCTTCACCGCCAACTTCTACAACCTCAACTATCCCCCCCTCGTCGGCCAGAGCGGACCGTTGATCCTCGACCACAACCTGCAGCCGGTCTGGTTCCAGCCGGTGGGGGAAGAGGTCGTCGCCTCCAACCTGAGCCTGCAGGCTTACCAGGGCAAGCCGGCGCTTGCATGGTGGCAGGGCGTAGTCACGAATACCGGTCAAACCGAGAGTGGCGAATACGTGGTTGTGAACCAGCACTACCAGCCACTCGCACGGCTGAGGGGCAAAGACGGCTGGGTGCTGACGCTGCACGAGCTTGTGATCAAAGGCGAAGACGCTTGGGTGACCGCCAATAGGAACATCGCCAAGGACCTATCGAGCTATGGCGGCGCATACAACGGGGCACTGATCGACTCGGCTGTGCAGGAGTACAACCTCAAGACCGGCAGGTTGCTGCGTAGCTGGGAC
>DATMPT010000208.1:0-6727 GCA_035567355.1 Solirubrobacteraceae bacterium | reverse complement strand
CGCGAGCTGCTGGCCTCGGTCGATCTGGAGAAGCCCTCCGAGGACCCATCGCTCGAGGGCGAGCAAGCCGACACCCAGGCCGAGCAGCCAAAGATCGACGTGCGCCCTGTGCTTGCCGCCGGCGTGCGCGAAATCGCCGGCGAGGTGCGCAACTCGCTTGACTTCCACCGCTCGCAGGAGGGCGGCGGAGAGGTCTCGAGCGTCGTCTTGAGCGGCCCTGCCCTGCAAATAAGGGGCTTCTCCCAGGCTTTGCAGAGCGAGCTGCGCGTGCCACTCACGCCGCAGACCGTCGGGTTGCTCGAGGATGACGCGGCCGGTACGGTCTCGGCCGAGCGCCTCGCCGTCGCAACCGGGCTCGCGGTCGAGGAGGCGCCCCGATGAGGGCCGTCAACCTGATCCCCGGCGAGCACCGTCAAGGTGCAGGCTCGCTCACCGGACGCTCCAGCGGAGCGGCTCTGATCGTGCTCGGCATGGTTGCGGGCCTGGCCGTGCTCGTCCTCATGTACGGCAACGCAAGCCATCAGATATCAAGCCAGAAAGGCCAGGTGGCATCGCTCACCGCGCAGGCCAGCGCGATCCAGGCACGCACGGGCAGGCTCGCGCCCTATACGAGCTTCGTCTCGATGGCCAACCAGCGCACGCAAACGGTCGCGCAGCTCGTGCAGGCGCGCTTCGACTGGTCACATGCTCTGCACGAGCTTGGGCGCGTCTTGCCCTCGGGTACGGCGCTCGCGACCCTGCACGGCACAGTCGGCCCGGCGGGAGCAACGGCCTCTTCGAGTGCGTCCGCCACGCCCGCCGCAGGCGCAACAGCGACCTCGAGCACGCCCGCGGGAAGCGTGCCCGTGTTCACGCTCACCGGCTGTGCCACAAGCCAGGCCGTGGTCGCGCAGGCCCTCCAGCGCTTGAAGCTGATGGACGGCGCCGGCGAAGTGCAGCTGCAAAGCTCCACCCAGTCGGCCGCGAGCAGCTCCAGTGGCGGCGGTTGCGGCGACGCAAGCTTCTCGGCGCAGGTCGTGTTCGAGGCGTTGCCCGCCGGACCCCTTCCAAGTGTCTCGACGGGGTCTGCCGGCTCGACGGCCGCCGCCCACAGCGGTGGAGCCAATGAGCAGGTCTCCGCACAAGGCAAGGCGGTGGCACGATGACCACCCGCGACCGGCTCATGCTGATCGGGATCGTCGTGCTCGCGGTGCTGCTGGGCATGTGGTTTACGACGGTCTCTCCGGAGCGCCAACGAGCCGCAAAGGTGACCGCCGAAGTGGAAGCCGCACGCCAGCAGGTGGCGACCGCCGAATCGGAAGCCAGCAGCGCAACCAGCGCGCGGGGGCAGTATTCGACTGCCTACGCCTCACTTGTGAGCCTGGGCCAGGCTGTGCCATCCTCACCGGAAACGCCTGCCCTGATTTACACGCTCGACCGGGCCACCCACAGTCGCAACGTCCAGTTCTCCTCGATCACGACGAGCGCAAGCGGCTCGGGCAGCGCGAGTGCTACCGCCGCCACACCCGCCGCGGCAACCGCCGGGTTCACGCAAGAGCCATTCACGTTCGTTTTCAACGGAAGCTTTGTGGACCTCTATAAGCTGCTCGACCAGCTCGAAGGCTTCACTTTGCAGACGCCGTCTGGCGCCTTGCACGTGAATGGTCGCCTGCTCACGATCGACAGCGTGAGCCTCGCGCCCAATGCAGCCGGAGGCCAGAGCTCCTCGGGGGCAAGTAAGGCCAAGGCAAACCAACTCACGGCGACGATCACAGCAACCGCCTACGTGCTGCCCTCGGGCGAGTCCTCCCTGGGAGGCGCGACTCCGGCCGGCCCAGCCGCCGCCGCGGCAGGGTCAAGCGCGGTGGCGACACGCACTCCATCCAGCGGATCCACCACGGCCCCGGCCCTCATAAAGGCAAGCCCATGACCGAGCTTCTGCAATCGATCAAGTCGGATCTACTCTCGAGGCGCCTCTTGCCGTTCGTGGCCCTGCTTACGGTCGCGCTTGGCGCAGCCATCGGCTATGCGCTGCTCGGCGGCTCCAGCGGCTCGGGCTCGGCTCCGGTGGCGAGCGCGCCGAGCACGCCGAGCGGCGGCGTGACTGCGCTGCCGGTGTCGGTGGCCCCGGCGAACCCCAACGAGGCCGTCTCAGAGACGCCTGGCGGCGTGCGCTATCAGAGCCAAGGACCTACACGTGACCCGTTCACGCCGTTGCCTTCGCCGCCGGCCGCGAAGAGCGCGAGCACGAGCAGCTCGTCGGCGAAATCCTCCGCCGGCTCTTCGGGCAAATCAAGCGGATCGAGCTCGGGCGGATCGTCCCCCGGCGGCAGCGGTCCCTCCAGCGGAGGCCGGGGCGCAAGCGAACCGAAAGCGCCGGCGCCGGCACCGAAGAAGCCCGCCAAGCCCCAGCTCGCCTATGACGTCTCCGTCCTGTTCGGCGCCGCCTCGCCCACACCCGGACAGCCAGCGACGTTGACACCATACGAGAGTCTGAAGCTGGGACAGCCATTTCCCTCCAAGCAGGATGTGCGTATCTCCTTTGAACGTGTGACCGCGAACGGCAGTGGCGCCGTCTTCAAGCTCGTGGTTCCGCCGATCCTGCACGGGTCTGGCAGCTGCCTGCCGAGCAACTCCGAATGCCAGACAATCGACCTCCAAGCCGGGCAATCCGAGGAATTGCAGTACGTCGAAGCAGACGGTCAGGTCGCCGTCTATGAACTAAAGGTCGTGAGCATCGCCAAGAGGGGCGCCAGCGCCGCGCGTGTCAAGCACAGCGCGAAGGCGGCACACGTCGCGCTCCGAGTGAAAGCAGCGCATGCAATAGGCGACGCGAGCTCCTTGCAGCGCTTGAGCAGCGCTCACGCGCCGGCGGCGGCGCACGGCTGGGCCCGGCGCTAAGCAAATAAGCTACGGCGGAGATGACACTCCGCCTAATCACGGCCGGCGAGTCCCACGGCCCCGGTCTCACCTGCATAGTGGAGGGGATGCCGGCCGGTCTGCGGCTGCGCCCGGAGGACCTCGACGCAGACATGGCACGCCGCCAGCTTGGGCACGGCCGCGGCGGACGCATGAAGATAGAGAAGGACAGTGCCCGCGTGACGGCGGGAGTGCGGCACGGGATTACGCTCGGTGCTCCGATCGCGCTGCAGGTCGAAAACCGCGACTACGCCAACTGGGAAGAGCGTATGTCGCCGTGGCCCATCGACGGCGAGACAGATGAGGTGCATCTGCCGCGGCCCGGCCACGCCGACCTGGTGGGCACGCAGAAGTACAAGCACAGCGACGTGCGCAATATCCTCGAGCGGGCGTCCGCGCGCGAGACCGCCGCACGGGTTGCGGGTGGCGCGCTGTGCAAGGTATTCCTGGCTGCGCTCGGAGTGCAGGTGCGCTCACACGTGATCCAGATCGCCTCCGTGCACGCGCCTGAGCCCACCGCCTCGGGCGGCCCCCGCGACGGAGAGCCGACCACCCAGGCAGGCGAGCGAGCTCTGACGCTCGCCGACTTCGACGACGTGGACAGCTCATCTGTGCGCTGCCTCGATGCCGCGGCTGGGCGCGCGATGGTGGCCGAGATCAACGCGTTGCGCAAGGCCAACGAGTCACTTGGCGGAGTTTTTGAGGTGCAGGCATTCGGGCTCGTGCCCGGACTTGGTGCGCACGTCTCCTGGGAGGAGCGCCTGGACGGGCGCCTGGCGATGGCGATCCTCTCGATCCAGGCGATGAAGGGCGTATCCGTCGGCGATGGCTTTCGCATCGCCGGTGTCCCAGGCTCACAAGCCCACGACGAGATCTTTTATTCCGATGAGCGCGGCTACCACCGCGAGACCAATCGCGCAGGCGGCCTGGAGGGTGGCATGACCACGGGCCAGCCGCTGATCGTACGTGGCGCGATGAAGCCCTTGCCCACCCTCACCAAGCCTTTGCGCTCGGTCGACATCGCAACGCATGAGCCCGCCGAGGCACTGCGCGAGCGCACCGACTCTTGTACGGTGCCGGCCGCGGGCGTCGTCGGCGAGGCGATGGTCGCGCTCGTGCTCGCCGACGCATACCGACAGAAGTTCGGCGGCGATCACATCGACGACGTCCGCCAGGCGCTGGTTGCCTATTGCGAGCGGATCGGATGGCCATCTCCTTGACCTTCGCGCCCTCGCGGAGCGGCGAGCGAGCGCGATGTCGCGCCTGAGCGCCAAGCCGAAGAAGGCGCTCGTCTTCATCGGCTTCATGGGCGCCGGCAAGACGACCGTCGCGGGCGAAGTCGCCGCAGCGCTGGGCGTGCGGGCGCTCGACAGCGACCGCCTGCTCGAAGCGGAGCTCGGCCACTCGATCGCCGAGGAGTTCGAGCGCGCGGGTGAGGTGTCGTTCAGGGCCGCGGAGGAGCGCATCGCCTGTCGCCTGCTCGGAGCGGCCGAGCCAGGCGAGGTCGTGGCGCTGGGCGGAGGCAGCGTGCTCTCGGAGAAGGTGCAGGGCGCGCTCGCGGGGCATCTGACCGTATTGCTCGACATCGACGCCGAGGCCGCCTGGAGGCGCGCGGGCGCCGGCGGTGGCCACGAGCGACGACCGCTCGCGGCCGACCGCGAAGCGTTCTTTGCGCTACATGCCAGCCGCGCCGCGCTCTACGAGCACCTGGCGGATGCGATCCTGCCGGCGCTCGCTCCGCGCGTGGGAGTACGTGCGCTGCCGGCACTGTCCGGTCTCAGTGTGGCTCTCCCCGGCACACGACTACTGTGGGCAAGCTCGGCCTCAGGCGACTACCCGGTGCTCGTCGGAGGAGGACTCTTGCGTGCAGAGCTGTGCTCAGACCCAGCGCTGTGGCCGCTTGACAGAACAGCCTCCCGGCCGTTCTGTGTATCCGACCACAATGTGGCAAAGCTTTACGCGAAGTGCCTTGGCGCAGTACACGAGCTCATCGAGATCGCCGCGGGCGAGCCCAACAAGTCGCTCTCGAGCGCAAAGCTCGTATGGGAAGCCCTTGTCGCAGGTGGGATGACCCGTGCCGATCACGTTGTGGCGCTCGGTGGGGGTGTCGTCGGCGACTTGGCCGGCTTTTGCGCGGCCACCTATCAGCGTGGGGTCCCTGTCGTGCACGTGCCCACCACGCTTGTTGGGCAAGTGGATTCCGCCTATGGGGGCAAGACTGGCGTGGATCTCGCCCAGGCCAAGAATTACATCGGTGTCTACCACCAGCCGGCCGGCGTCTTGGTGGACCCAGACACCCTCGCCACGCTGTCGGCTCCGGAGCTTGCGGCCGGCTACGTGGAGGTCATCAAGACGGCGCTGATCGCGGGGGGCGAGCTGTGGCGGCGCGTCGCGGCGGACGAGCCGCTGGACGAGCGCACGATCCTTGCCTGTGCGCGCACCAAGCTGGCGGTCGTCGCCGAAGACGAGCGCGACGCCGGGCACCGCCAGGTGCTCAACTTGGGGCACACGGTCGGCCATGCTTTGGAGACTGTCACCGGTTATAAACGCTACCGCCACGGCGAGGCGGTAGGACTTGGACTGCTCGTGGCCCTGCGCCTGTCCAATTTGCCCGAGCTGCGCGCGCAGGTGCTCGAGCTGTTGCGGGCACACGGGTTGCCGGTGCGACTGGATGGGGAGGACATCGAGCGGATACTCGAAGCGACCATGCGCGATAAGAAGCGCACCGGCGCCCACGTCCCGTTCGTCCTGCTCGGTGGCCCAGGAGACGCACGCACCGGCTGCCACGTACCGGCGGCTGAGCTACGCATCGCCGTAACCGAGTTGCGTGGGCGAGAGTAGGCTTCGAGCGTGGCCGGCCCGTTGCGCATAGAGGTGATGCACGGGGTCAACCTCGACATGCTCGGCAAGCGCGAGCCTGAGCACTACGGCACGCTGACCTTGGATGAGCTCGAGCGCCAGATCGAAGGGTTCGCCGATGAGATCGGTGTCGAGACGCGCTTCTTTCGCACCAACTTCGAGGGTGAGTACGTCGAGCATTTGCACAATCTGGGTGAGCTCGTCGACGCGGTGGTGCTCAACCCCGGAGCCTGGACGCACTATTCGTGGGCGATCCACGACGCGCTCGCCACGGCGGCTTTGCCCGCTGTCGAGGTACACCTCTCAAACGTCAAGGCGCGCGAGCCGTGGAGAGCGCTGTCGGTGATCGAGGACCTATGCGTGAGCTCGGTCGTGGGCCACGGCATCGAGGGCTACCGCGCGGCGCTGGAGCGCCTGCGCGACGAGCTCGGCGGCGCGGCCGCGTGAACGAGCTCGCTCGTGTGGCGCACCTGGCTGCGGAGCTGGGCGCAAAGGGGGTGGACCGGCTGCTCGTGAGCACGCCTGTGAACGTGCGCTACCTAAGCGGCTACACGGGCACGAACGGGCTCCTCCTCATCGCTGCCAACGAAGACGCCGCTCACCGTTTCTACACGGACTTCCGTTATGCCAGCCAGTCCGCCCAGCAGGTAGCGCCGGAGTTCGGGCGCGAGATCGCTCCAGGCGAGCTCGTCGAGGCGGCGGTGCGCGCGCTCGGAGAGGGAGGCGTGGTGGGCCAGAAAAGGCTCGGCTTTGACGACGCTTCGCTCACCGTCAAGCAACACGCTCGCCTGCGCGAGCTGCTGGCGCCAGGCTGGGAGCTCGTGCCGTGTGCCGGTATCGTCGAGCGCCTGCGCGAGGTCAAGGACGAGCGTGAGCTCGCCCACATTCGCGCCGCCGCCGAGCTCGCCGACGAGGCGCTCACCAATGTGCTCGAAGCCGGTTTGATCGGACGTAGTGAGCGCGAGGTTGC
>DATMPT010000207.1:0-3015 GCA_035567355.1 Solirubrobacteraceae bacterium | reverse complement strand
GCGAAGCGCCGCACGATGGAGCGGATGTGGTCGAGATATTCGACACTCGCGCTGCCCGCGGGATGGTCAGGGCGCATCTCGAGCAGGACATTGATGAACGAGCACGCCTCGAAGTCCTCGCGGTGGAACCATTCGTCAAAGACCTCGAAGATGCCCAGCAGTCGCTCCTCGGCGTCAGCGCCGCGCTCTATGGCGCCGGCTTCGACGAAGTCCTTGGTCCAGCGCTGCTCGCGGAGCTCCAGGAACGCGAGCACGAGCTCGTCCTTGGAGCCGAAGTGCCGGTAGAGCGTCGCGGTCGCGACGTCGGCTCGCTCGATCACCTCGTTGATCCCCACCCCACGTATGCCGCGCTGTGAGAACAGTTCGTAGGCGGCGTTGAGAATCCGATCGCGAGCGCCAACGCCCGTCTCGGGCGATTGGGCGTGAGGTTTGAGCATGTCTCGGGAGGGTACCACTAGAAAGAGCGCTCTCTTTTTGTGATATAAAGAATGTTCTCTCTCCTCACGCAAAGGGAGTCCGCTGAGGAGCATTCAACGTAAAGGAGGACCTATGGGCCTCGTGGAGTTGCTGTTGGTTGTCCTAGTCATCGCCGCCGTGGCGGGCGGGATCGGCGTTAGCCCGTTGCTTTGGCTTTTGCTGCTGATAGCCCTCGTGGTCTTCTTCACGCGCGGCGCTTTCGGCTATCGCAGAAGCGGGGTCTAAGTATGACCCTGGGAACATCGATCTTCCTCATCGCCGTCGGCGCGATCATCCGCTACGCGGTCACGTTCCACGTGTCCGGCGTCTCGCGCCCAACGATCGGCTTGATCTTGATCATCGCCGGCGTGGTCGGCCTCGCCTTCTCGCTGATCTTTATGGCCAGCGCTCGACGCCGGGTGCTCGGCGCACCTTACGAAGAGCCGCGCGTCTACGAAGATCCGCGCGTCTAGCGCGGAGCGCCACCCCTGCGAGCTGCTGCCGCAGGGGTCCGTCCGTCAGCCACATACGCCGCTCGTCCTGCTGACCGGCGGCGGGCTCGGCTCCAGCGCCGCCACGGCCTCGCGTACGGCCTCGACATCGCGCGTCGCGATCGCGAGCGATCGTCGCACTGGGTTCGTGGACACGGTTTGAGGCCCGTTGACGGCCGCGGGAACAAAGTCTTCGAGGCCCGGGAAGGATTGCCGGGCTCTGGAGTCTTGGCGTGCGATGGGCGTAGGCAGGCGCGTTCGTGGATGGGTTTTGCTGGGGCTCGCGGTCCCGCTGGTGATCGCGGGCCTCGTCGTGTCGGCCATGGCGGCTGAACCGACGATCGAAGCGGGCCCCGGGATCAAATGGAGCCCGAACATGACGACGGTGAGCGGCGGCGGGGCCGCGAAAATCGTCAATCACACCGGGGTATCCCACGGCGTGGAATGGAAGTCCGGCCCGAACACGCCCAGTTGCACCTCAGGTGTGCCGGTTGGAAGCACTCCGAGCGCCTCGGGCAGCAGTTGGGAAGGCAGCTGCACCTTCACGCAGCCGGGCACATACGTGTTCTGGTGCACGGTTCACGGGTCGGCGATGACGGAGACCGTCACCGTTCCCGGCGCGGGGCCGGTTCCGGTGGTCAAGAAGGTCTCTCCTAAAAAGGGGCCCATGGCGGGCGGGACCCCGGTGGCCATCACCGGCACAGGCTTCACGGGCGCCACGACGGTCAGCTTTGGCTCGGTCGCTGCGATGAGTGTCACGGTCAACTCCGACAGCTCGATCACGGCCGTCTCCCCGGCCGAGCCGGCGATGGGGGTCAACGTAACCGTGAGCGGACCTGGTGGCACGAGCGCCGTGTCGAGGAAGGACCACTTCAGGTTCGTGAAGCACAAGTGAGCCGACGCCGGGAGTCCTAGGCGATCGGTCCGTCGTGCGCAGAGCGCTTCTGCGATGGCGTCGTGCAGACCCGCTCAAGAACCTGAGAACCTCGCTCTGTCATCGCACCTCCACGGCAGCGGACCCCTTCTATGAAGAAGGGCTCATCAGCGCCTGGTCGCGCTCGTGCCGCCGGGCAGAACCGGCCCGTCGGATCGATCGCGGCACAGAGCCAGGCGCGCCGATCTCGCGTGCGCGGTACTCGAACGCAACATGCAGTCCAGCGTGGTCGTGGTGCGCGGGATGTGGGAGGCGTTCCTGGGCCAAGACATCCCGGCGGCGCTCGCGGCGTTCGATCCTGACGTGGAGTGGGACGGGCGGAACTTCCCGGACGGCAAGGTCTCGCGCGGCCATCAGGCGGTCCTCGAGCACGTGGGGCGCTGGAGGGAGATGTGGGAGGGGTGGGAGGTCACGATCGAGGACGTGATCGACGCGGGCGAGGACCGGGTTCTCACGCTCATCCGGGAGCGCGGCCGCAGCAAAGCGGGCATCGAGATGGACGAGCTACACGCCACACGTGGCCAGGGACGGCAAGATCCTCTACCGCAAGGGCTTCTCTGACCCCGAGGAGGCCTTCCTCGAACTTGGTCTAACGCGCCCGGTGGGTCCCGAGAGCGATATCTCGGGGTCGGCCGTGAGACCGACGTCTGGAGGCTGAGGGACCGAGGAGCGCATGGTGCCGGCGTCCGAGCCGGCGACTACGTTGTGGCCTGCCATGGATCGCCGCGTCCAGCTGCTGTGCGCGTGGTGCGGCCCCGCGTTCCTGCTGCTGTTCCTGCTCGGGTTCTGGGTCATCGCCGGGCTCGTCCCGCCTCCGTCGGCGAACGACACGGCGAGCCAGATCGCGGACTTCTACCGCGCCAATGCCGATCAGTTGCGGGTCGGTCTGTTGCTACTGCTGATCGGCGCGCCGCTGCTCGTCCCGTTCGTCGTGCTGCTCGCAGTGCAGCTCAAGCGCAGCGACCCGCGTATCGCGCCGCTGGCCTACATCCAGCTTCTCTGCGGCGTGGTGACGATGCTCGAGCTTCTGCTCCCGGTGGTGCTTATGGCGACGGCGGCGTTCCGCCCCGAGCGCTCGCCCGAGTCGATCCAGCTTCTCAACGACGCGGCGTTCACGATCCTGATCTGGGCCTT
>DATMPT010000206.1:0-5683 GCA_035567355.1 Solirubrobacteraceae bacterium | reverse complement strand
TCGAGGTCGACGAGCAGGAAGCGCTCAGGATTCTCCGAGTAGGCGGAGCGCACAAGACCCCAAATGGCGCTGTTGGCCAAGCCCGGCACGCTCTCGCCGGCCTGTGTCGCCACCGCCCCGTGCGTGAGGATCACCAATCGTGCGCCCGAGAGCTCCGGGTGCGAGAGCCACTCCTGCGCAAGCGCCAACGCCCCATGTGCGCTTGCCCGCGCGGCACTCCCTAGGTCTTGATGTTCGGCCTGAGAAGGCGGCTGCCACAGCACAATCTCGGGCGCCGGCGCACCCTCCGCAATCGAGCGTGACAGGGAAGCGAGGTCTTGTTGGGGCTCCGCCATCACGCCGGCGCCCGCCAGCGCATCGCGCAACACGGGCTCGTGATCGACGGACGCGCCGCTCGCCTGTTTCTCCTCGCCCTCCAGCACTGCCCAACGTGGGAGATTGGCCTCACCGGAGAGAAGCTCTGCAGCGGGCTCCCTATCGGTGGCGATGGGAGTCCACTGGACTCCCATCAGCGACTTGTCCGAGCGACCGCGCGCGCCCTGCAGAAGATCCATCGACAACGGCCGCACGAGCAGCCCGCCGACGGTGGCGAGCAACTCTCCGCTCTCGTCCGCGACGAGCAGCGACATCTCCTGCTCGGCGTCGTGCACGCTCAGCGATACGCGCACTGCTCGAGCCCCCGTACGGTGCAGCCCAACCTCACGCCAGCAGAAGGGCATGCGCAGCTGCTCTCCCGCACCGGCGGGTGGGTCGTGCACAAATGCAGCATGCAATGCCGCGTCCAGCAGCGCGGGGTGCAAGCCGAACAAGCTGGCCTGGTGGTGGTGCTCCTCGGGGAGGGTTACTTCAGCGATCAGTTCCTCGCCGCGCCTCCACACCCGCTTCAAGCCCCGGAATGCCGGACCGTATTCCACGCCGCTTGCGGCAAGCGTCTGATACAGGTCGTCTATCCCAACGAGCTCGGCATCCTCGGGCGGCCAGGCCTCGGCGAGAGCGGAGACCGCCTCACTCGCATCGGGTGCAGGCGGCGGCTCGGCACCGCCGTCCGCCAGCCATCCGCTCGCATGGCGGGTCCACCCCTCGGCCGACGCGGAGTCCTCCTCGAGATCGTCCTCGCGGCGCGCGTGAATCTGAATCGGCCGCAGGCCCGCGTCGTCGGGCACTCCGACCGACACTTGGACCTGCACGGCCGACTGCTCATCCAGCACGAGCGGCGTCTCCAGCGCCAACTCCCGCACGTGAGGGCACCCGGCACACGATCCGGCGTGAAGCGCCAACTCGATAAACGCGGCGCCAGGCAGCGTCACACTGCCCAGCACGGCGTGGTCGCACAACCAGCCGTGGGTCTCCAACGACAGCCTGCCCGTGAACAGCCAGCCGTCGCCGCCCGCCAGAGCCAGCTCGGCGCCGAGCAAGGGGTGCCCGCCACCGTGCTGGCCCACCGAGGCCATATCTCCCGTGCTAGCGGCGTCCAGCCAGTAGCGCTGGCGCTGGAAAGCGTATGTGGGCAGCGCGGGCAGCTCGCGCTCGGAGTCGCCAAGCAGTCCGGCCCAGTCCACGGCTGCACCTCTCGTCCAGGCTTCGGCGAGCGACATGGCAAAGCGCTCGGGGCCACCCTGATCCCGACGCAAAGACCCGAGCAGGGCGACCTCGGGATCCTCGACCGTGTCGCTCATCGAGGCCAGCAGCACCGGGTGGGGAGAGACCGCCACGAACATCCGCGCACCGCCCGCGACCAGCCCACGCACCGCTCCTTCGAACTGAACGGGCTCGCGCATGTTTCGATACCAGTACTCCGGCCCCAACTCGCCCGCATCGAGCAAGCCACCAGTCACCGTCGAGCAGAACCCCGCGCGGCCCGCCAACGGCACGATCTGCTCCAACGCCGCAAGCAGATCCTCCCGCAGACACTCCACCTGCGAGCAGTGCGACGGGCGATTGCCACCCTTGACCATGCGTGTGCGAACCCCCAACCCGTCGCACATCGCCGCGAACTCCGCCAGCGCCTCGTTCCCGCCAGCCAAGATCGAGGAGCCGGGGCCGTTGATCGCCCCCACCACGATCCGCTCGTCCCAACCGGCGAGCAGCTCCTGCACCCGCTCCAAAGGCGCCGCGATCGACATCATCGCGCCGCGCCCCTCCAGCTTCATCAACAGGCGGCTGCGCAATGCCACCACTCGCGCCGCATCCTCCAGCGACAGGCAGCCCGCCACGCACGCAGCCGCGATCTCGCCTTGGGAATGACCGACGACCACATCAGGGAGCACGCCGCACGCCTGCCACAACACCGCGAGCGAGACCATCACAGCGAACGAAACGGGCTGGGACACATCGAGCCGGTCGAGCCTGGGCGCGCCCTCAGCGCCGCGCAGCACATCCTCGAGCGACCAGTCAACGAACGGCGCCAGGGCAGCCTCACACTCGCCGATCGACCGGGCGAACGCTGGCGAGCTATCGAGCAGCCCGACAGCCATCCCGTCCCACTGAGCGCCCTGACCCGAAAAAACGAAAACAACCCGCCGCTCCCCGCGAGCCACCCCCTGGATCGCGCCACCCTCGGCAAGGACCCCGTCGTCGGGGGCAGCGGCCAGCGCGCGCAGATCCCCGAGTAGACGCTCGCGTCCGCTTCCCACCACGACCGCGCGATGGGCGAGCGCGGCGCGCCTTGCGAGCGAGCGGCTCACCTCGCGAGCGGGAACCTTGGGGTTCGCCTCCATGTAACTTGCCAGGCGCTCTGCCTGGGCGCGCAGCGCCGGGGCGCTGTGCGCCGAGAGCGTCAAGGCCTCGCAGTCGTCCTCCAGGACCGCCCCTTTGCGCTCGCGCTCGGCCGCCGGCGGCGCTGGGGGAGCTTCCTCGAGGATGAGATGCGCGTTGGTGCCGCTTACTCCGAACGAGGACACGCCGGCGCGACGCGGGCCATCGGTGCGCTCCCAGGGAATCTGCTCGCCGAGCAGTGACACGGCGCCTCTTGACCAGTCGATCTGCGGAGAAGGCTCGTCTACGTGCAAGGTCTGCGGCAGCACGCCGCGTTGCATCGCGCCCACCATCTTCATCACCCCGGCCGCGCCCGCCGCCGCCTGTGTGTGGCCGATGTTGGACTTGATCGACCCCAGCCACAGCGGGCGTCCCTCGGGGCGGCCCTGCCCGTAGGTGTCGAGCAGAGCGTGCGCCTCGATCGGATCGCCGAGTTTGGTGGCGGTCCCGTGCCCCTCGACGACATCGACGTCCACGGCGGAAAGCTCGGCGCTGGCCAGCGCCGCTTCGATCACCCGCCGCTGGGCGGGTCCGCTTGGTGCTCCCAGACCATTGCTCGCGCCGTCCTGGTTGATAGCGCTACCACGAATCGTCGCGAGCACGCGATGGCCGTGACGCTGGGCGTCGGAGAGGCGCTCGAGCAGCAACATGCCCACACCCTCCGACCAGCTCGCCCCGTTTGCCGCTGCGGCGTAGGACCTGCACCGTCCGTCCGGGGCAAGCGTTCGCTGGCGCGCGACTTCGATCAGTGACTGTGGCGTGGAGAGCACCGTGGCGCCCCCTGCAAGCGCGAGCCCGCACTCGTGCCTGCGCAACGCCGTGCAAGCCAGGTGCATGGCGACGAGCGAGGAGGAGCAGGCGGTGTCGATTGTGATGGCGGGACCCTCCAGGCCCAGCGTGTAGGCGATGCGCCCCGACGCCACCGACCCCGCGTTGCCGATCTCCACGAACCCCTCCACCTCGGGCGGCGGAAAGGATCCCACGCGGCTGCCGTAATCGCGGTACATCGTGCCCGCGAACACGCCCGTGGAACTGCCGCGCAAGGACTCGGGCGCGATCTGGGCAAGTTCGAGCGCCTCCCAGCAAACCTCCAGCAGCAGCCTGTGCTGCGGGTCCATCGCGAGCGCCTCGCGTGGGCTTATCCCAAAGAAGTCGGGATCGAACTCGTCCGCGTCATAGACGTATCCGCCGTGACGGGTGTAGACCGTTCCCAGGCGATCGGGATCGGGGTGATAGAGCCTCCGCAGGTCCCAGCCGCGATTCTCGGGGAACCCACCGATCGCGTCGCGACCCGAGGCAACGAGATCCCACAGTTCGTCCGCGGAGCGGACCCCGCCTGGGTAGCGGCATGCCATTCCCACGATCGCGACCGGCTCGCGAGCGCGCTCTTCCACGTCCTGTACCCGTCTACGCGCCTTACGCAGGTCGAGCGTCACACGCTTGAGGTAGTCGAGCAGCTCACGTTCCTCAGGCATGCCAACTCCTTGCGTCGAGTGGTCCGTGCTCGCCGCCATTGGTCTCCAGCGCGCCAAGCTCCCTGTCGATCAACTCGAGCATCTCCTCGGTCGTCGCGGCCGAATGGAGGTCCTCGTCGTCGTCGGGCGGGCGGTGCCCGTCGCCGAGCCCCGCCAGGAAGGCGTTAAGTCGAGCCGTGAGCATCGCCCGCGCTTCGCTGTCGGCGGCGATCGTCGACAACCTGGCGTCGAGCTCCGCCAACTCGGCCTCGAGCGCGCCGGCGGTATCCATCACCCCCGCCTGAGACAGCAGATGACTGGCGACGTCGTGGGGAGTCGGGTGGTCGAAGACGAGCGTGGCGGAGAACGTCAGGCCGGTCTGAGACGTGAGCCGGTTGCGCAGCTCAACCGCGGCGAGCGAGTCGAACCCGAGCTGCTTGAACGTATGCCGCGGGTCGATGGCCTCCGAGGTGCTGTGGCCGAGAACGCGCGCCGTCTCGGACCTGACGAGCTCGAGCACAAAAGGCTCTCGCTGGTGCTCGGCGGTGCGTGCCAGAAGCTGCTCGAGCGATCCCTGCGATGCGCCGGCAGGGCGCGAAGGTGCCCGCACCATCCCGCCAAACAGCACGTGCAGCTCGCCTGTCCTGGCCTGGGCTCGCAGGACACCCATGTCCAGGCGGACAGCCGTGATCGAGGGCCTGTCGATCACGAGCGCACGATCGAACAGCCGCGTGCCTTCGGCCTGAGACAGCGTCAAGAGGCCGGCCCTGGCCATGCGCCGGCGGTCGGCATCCTCGAGATTCGAGGTCAGCTCGCTCGCCTGCTCCCACAGTCCCCAGGCGATCGACGTTGCAGTCAGGCCCACCTGACGGCGGTGCGCCGCCAGTCCGTCCAAGAACGCATTCGCCGCCGCATAGTTGGCCTGGCCGGCGGAGCCCAGGACACCGGCTATCGAAGAGAAAAGCACGAAGGCCGACAACTCGTGGCCACTGGTGAGCTCGTGCAGATTCCACGCTCCGTCCACCTTGGCGGCCAGCACCCGGTCGATCCGCTCGGGGGTGAGGGAGCCGATAACTCCGTCGTCGATCGTGCCCGCCGTGTGAACGATCGCCTGCAGCGGGTGCTCGGCTGGAATGCCGGCGAGCACACGTTCGAGCGCCGGCCGGTCGGCGACGTCGCAGGCGATAACGCTCACCTGGGCCCCGAGGAGTGCCAGCTCATCCGCCAACTCGGCCGCGCCATCCGCCCCGGACCCGTGACGGCTCAGGAGTACCAGATGCCGTACTCCGTGCTCGACCACCAGATGGCGCGCGAAGAGCCCGCCGAGCGCGCCCGTTCCGCCAGTGAGGAGCACGGTTCCACATGGGTCCAGGCGCGATGCGCACGAAGTGCCCTCTGATGGCGCACTCCCGGATGGATCGACCGCGGAGACGGCGGCCAGCCTGGGCAGGCGGAGGACTCCGTCGCGTAGAGCC
>DATMPT010000205.1:0-2594 GCA_035567355.1 Solirubrobacteraceae bacterium | reverse complement strand
GGCCGCCGCCTCCAGAGCCGCCAGTTTCTCGGGGGTCATCGCGGTCGCGTCCTCGTTGGCCGCCAGCCACTCCCTCGCCTCGCGCGCCTCGCGCTCGTCGCGCTCCACCGTCTTACCGGCGGCGTAGTAGCGGTCTATCTCCTTGAACAGCTCGTCCACGAGCTGATCCGTCGGGACCTTCTTCAGTGGCTCCCCCTTGGAGTAGATCATGCCCATGTCCTTGGCGCCGGTGATGCCGAAGTCGGCGTGGCGCGCCTCGCCGATGCCGTTGACCGCGCAGCCGAGCACCGACACCTCGATCGGGTCCTCGTAGGCCTCCAGGCGCCGCTCGACCTCGGCGACGACCGTGTCCATGTCGAACTGCAAGCGCCCGCATGTCGGGCAGGCGATCAAGACCGGTCCGCGCTCGCGCAGCTTCAGCGCCTTGAGGATCTCCCAGGCGACCTTGACCTCCTCCTCGGCGTGGAACGTCGACAGCGAGATCCGGATCGTGTCGCCGATGCCGTCGGCCAGCAGCGTCCCGAGCCCGACCGCCGACTTGAGCGAGCCCGACCACTTCGTCCCAGCCTCGGTCACCCCGAGGTGCAGCGGGTAGGGGATCTTGGCCGCCAGCATCCTGTTGGAGGCGATCGTGTTGGGCACCGAGGTCGACTTCATCGAGACCTTGAAGTCGTTGAAGTCCAGCCGCTCCATCAGCTCAACCGTCTCGAGGGCGGCCGTCACGAGCGCCTCGACCGGGTCCTCGTACTCGAGCTCCCGCAGGTGCTTGGGCAACGAACCGCTGTTTACACCCACCCTCAGCGGCGTACCGTGGCGCTTGGCCAGCGCGATCACCTCGGCCACCTTCTCCGGGCCACCGATGTTGCCCGGATTCAACCTCACGCAGTGCGCCCCGGCTTCGATCGCCTTCAGCGCGAGCGTGTGGTTGAAGTGGATGTCCGCGATCACCGGGATCGGCGACTCCTTCACGATCTGCTTCAGCGCCTCCGCGTCCGGTTCGCGCGGTACGGCAACCCGCACGATGTCTGCACCCGCATCGGCGACTTTGCGGATCTGCTCCATCGTGGCCGCCAGGTTGGCGGTCTCGGTCTTGGTCATCGTCTGCACCGCCACGGGCGCTCCCCCGCCGATCGGCACGGGGCCCACATGGATCTGACGCTCTGAGGCCATTCCCACATTGTATGGGGGCCGCCTCTCCATCCGTGAACCCGCCGTTGCGCTGGCGCCGCGTCGCCTAACCTCGTGTGGGTGCCCCGCTCTCCAACCCAACCCTCGGCGTCCTCGCCGCGGGTCTACGCCACCGCCCGCGGGCCCTTCGCGCGCATCGCCTCCCCCTTGGCGGCTCGCGCACGGATGCGCAGGCACGAGCGCTTCTTCGCACTCACCGGGCTGCCCGCCGGGGGGCGCATACTCGACCTCGGCTGCGGCGCCCTCGGCCTGCGAGCCCTGGAGCCCAACCTGGACATAACGGGCGTGGACTTGGTCGAGCGGCCCGCCTACCCGGGCCCATTCGTGCGCGCCGACGCCGCCACCGGCCTTCCCTTTGCAGACAACGAGTTCGATCTCGTCTACTGCTCGAGCGTGATCGAGCACGTCGCGCCACCGCGACGAGCCGCGTTCGCGGCCGAAGCACGCCGGGTTGGGCGTGCTTGGTTCGTACAAACGCCAGCCTTCTCCTTCCCGGTCGAGCCGCACTCCTTGCTGCCTGGAGCTCACTGGCTACCCCCGCGCTTGCGCCGGCCCTACTGGCGGCTCGGCGCAGCCGGATCTTGGGAGGACATCTCGCTGCTCTCGCGCCGCGAGCTGGAGGCGCTGTTTGGGCCGGCCTCGCCCGAGCGCCTCGGTCTATTCACAAAGAGCTGGGTGTGCGTGCAGGCGCTGGACCCGCGGTCCTCCGTATGAGATGAGTGCTTCTTACTGGGCCCCTACGCGCGCGCGTAGGGCACGTCAAGCGACATATCGACCGGCTCGTGGCGGTCCCTCAGACGCTACCCGCCGAGGCGCCCGATGTCGTTGCTAAACCCGTTGATCACGAGGAACAGCAGCAAGGCGATCCCGACTGAGCTGAAGCGCCACATGGCGGCCAAGGAGACGCGCCGCCCCCGTACCTTCTCGGCCACCGCCCAGAGCACGTGACCACCGTCGAGCGGCAGGAACGGCAGCAGGTTGAGCACTGCCAGGACCAGCGACACGTAGCCGATCACCACGAGTGCCCTGCCGACGCCGGCGGCGACGGCCTGCTCTGTCACCTGGCCGATCCCGACGATGCTCGAGATCTGGTGGCGCTGCTTGGCGCTCGTGAACGCCTTGGCCAGGCCGCTGAAGGTCTGGGTCGTCATCGCCCACATCTCCCTCGCCGAAGCCCCGGCGGCCGCGAGCACGCCGAACGGCTTCGCTGGCGGCGCGGCGAACTGGAAACCCAGCACCATTCGATGTATTTCCTTTTCAGCGTTGTAGCGCGGCACGACCGAGAGCCTCACAATCCGTCCGGCCCTTTGCACCGTAATCGCTACCGGAGTGACCCCGCGGCATCCTTCAACGGCGGCACCGGCACAGCGATGGGCGGAGATCGCCGCCACAGCGCTCGACACGGT
>DATMPT010000204.1:0-2411 GCA_035567355.1 Solirubrobacteraceae bacterium | reverse complement strand
CCTGCGCTTCTACAACAACGACCGCGTCCACAACGGCAGACTCACCCAAGGACGCATCCCCGCAGACATCGTCTACCGTGCCCGAAAGATGGAGGCAAGATGAGCCGCGCCTGTCGGCACATCCCGGAGGCTGCCCATCTTAGGCCCTACAGCGTCTCGGAGTAGGCGGGCTCGCCCGCCGTCGGCCCGCTGGGCGCCTCGACCTGCTCGCCGTGGGCGTGCTCGCCTTCGCCCTGCGGCCGGTGGGCATGGGCGGCCTGCGGGCGCAAGACCGTGACGGACGCGACGATCCCGACCGTCACAAGCGCCGCGGCGATCCAAAAGGCGAGCTGGTAGCCACCGGTGAGCGCGGCAGCCGTTGAGCTTCCCTTGGCCAGCAGCTTGGTGGTGTGCGAAGCCGACAGGGTGGCCAGGACGGCCAGGCCGAGCGCTCCTCCGACCTGGGCGGTGGTGTTGACAAGACCCGAGGCGAGCCCCGCGTCGCTCGGGGTGGCGCCGGACATGGCGACGCCCATCAGGGCCGGGAAGCACACGCCGGCCCCCGTGCCCAGGAGCAGCATCGAGGGCAGAAGGCCGGTGAGATAGCTCGCGTGGACCGGTGTCAAGGCGAGCAGGACCAGCGCGAGCGCGATCATGGCCAGACCGGGCGGCAGCAGCCTACGAGCGCCGAAGCGCGTGATCAAGGGCTCAGAGAAGCGGATCGACATCGAGCCCATCGCGATCGTCACCGGCAGGAACGCCAGCCCGATCTGCAGGGCGTCGTAGCCGAGCACCTTGCGCATGTAGAGGGCGCCCAGGAAGAACATCCCGAACATGCCCGCCACCGAGAACACCTGGATCAGGTTCGCGCCTGTGACGTTGCGCGAGCGGAAGATCCTCAGCGGCACGAGTGGGGTGCGCGCTGTCGCCTCGCGCGCCACGAACGCGCCCAGCAGCGCCAGCGACAGCGCGCCCAGCCCGAGTGTGCGCCCCGCGCCCCAGCCGTTCTCGGCTGCGGGCTTGACGATCGTATAGACGCCCAGCATCAGGGCGCTGGTGATAAGCGCCGCGCCCGGAATGTCCGCGCCCTCGCCGAATCCGATCCCCTCGTCTTTGTCGAGCAGGCGCCTGGCGAAGAGGATCGTGGCGATCCCGATCGGGACGTTCACGAAGAAGATCCAGTGCCAGTCGAGCGCCTGCGTGAGGACCCCGCCAGCCAAGAGGCCCACCGACCCACCGGCGGAGGCGACAAAGGCGTACACGCCGATCGCCTTGGCCTGCTCGCGCGGGGTGGGGAACATCGTGACGATCATTCCCAAGACCACGGCGGATGTCATCGCACCGGCAATCCCTTGTAGGAAACGGGCGGCGACGAGCAACGTCTGCGTCCACGCCAGGCCGCACATCAAGGAGGCCAGCGTGAACAGGGCAACCCCGAGCAGGAAGATGCGACTGCGTCCCAAGAGGTCGCCGAAGCGCCCGGCCAGCAGCAAGAGGCCACCGAAGGCGATCAAGTAGGCATTCACGACCCACGCGAGGCTCGCATTGGTGAAGTGCAGCTCTTCCTGGATCGAGGGCAAGGCGACGTTGACGACGGTCACGTCGAGCACGATCATCAAGACCCCCACGCACAGCACATACAGCGCCAGCCAGCGCGAGCGGTCCTCCGGGTGTGCCCGTTGCCGGGCCTGCGGCGTTGCCATCGGGTGCGTCCCTTTCTCCGTTGCTTGCATAGGCCAAGGCTCCCTTCAAAGCTCGACCACCCAGGTTATCCAGCCGTCCAGCGAACGGCTCGAAGCTAGGACCGTGGGCCCGGCGCTAACTCATCGGTGCCTTCTCTGTTCGGGGCGCCGCCTGGGCGAGCGGGGCCACGAGCCCTCATTGCCCCTCGGCGAGATCCTCGGCGAGCAGCTCCATCAACAGGCCGTCGCGCCACTCGTCGCCATCGACCGGACGCTCGTAGCGGCGCATCACGCCGACCGGCCTGAAGCCGGCCTTTTCGTAGGAGCGGATCGCGGCCTCGTTGGCGACCCCCGGGTCGATCGTGATGCGGTGGTGGCCGCGCTCGTCGATCAGGTGTCGCACGAGGCGCCTGATGGCCTCGGTGCCCAAGCCCTGGCCGTGCAAGGCCGGGTCCAGGAACAGGTCGATCGTGGCGTGGCGGTATTTGGGGGTGGGCTCCTCCCCGAACTGGATCATGCCGGCGAGGTTGCCGTCCACCTCGATCGTGAAACGGGTGGCGTCAGGCTCGTCGGTCCACGGGAAGCCCTCGTCGGGGGCGCCCCACCACAGCGCAACCTCCGGGGTGCGGTGGATGCGCGACAGCTCGGCCTCGTCGCCCTCGGCGAGCGGGCGAAGAACCAGGCGCGATCCCGCGATCCGCGATTGCTCCACGATCCTCCGCCGCGGCGCTCAGACGGCTACCGGCTCCC
>DATMPT010000203.1:0-7642 GCA_035567355.1 Solirubrobacteraceae bacterium | reverse complement strand
AGTAGACAACACACAAAGATTCCGGACAGACCCTCAGCGGGTGGGTTATTTACTTGTCAGGCTGTGTCTCGCACGTTCTCCGGCTGGTGCGTGCGTAGCAGCTCGGCGACCTGCTCCAAAGCCGCGTAGCCCTCGGTCCTGATTCTCTCGACCACGCCGGCCCGTGCAAGTATCTCGTTGGCCTTGGTCGCAGTGACGTAGGAGCTAGCGGCTTGCTTTGCGACGTGGTTCAGCCGCCACTTCTCGCTTGGCATCTGTACGAGCTCTGTGAGTTCGCGTGCGCGTGAGCGCACTGCATGAGCGCGTCCCTTGGACTGAAGCATGGAATCGGTTCCCCTCGGACAGCATGTGATCGAGTCGCAGATGATCCGACCGCGGAGGCGGCCATCGTCAAACAGGGTGCGGGCTACCTTTGGGGGCACGGAGCGCCGCAGGGAGGGGATGTAGATGCCGCTGGCGGCGAAGCGACTCTGAGGTTCGGTGCTCGGCTTGCGTGGCTTGCGAGCGCCGATGAACCCGCGCACGTCGCTGTGCTCGCCTACCCCCATGCCGCACTCGTAGCCGTCGAGTCCCGCTGCGACCAGTGCCGATCCGTAGGCGCCCTGGCGCCATGCGATTGTCGGGATTCCGACGGCACGCAGATGGCGCGCGACGAGGTGTGCGTGGAGCAGCTTGGCGTAGCTCTCGCGTCCGTTGCCGAGCGGCGAGAGGTAAAGCGCGATCGCCTGCGGTCCGACCTCGGTCGCCGTCGCGGCGAATCGGTCGAGTGCTCGCTGCCAGCCAGTCCCGGCTGTGAAGCCGCGTAGTTGCACGCACAGCAGCGGCATCAGGGGGAGCGACACGCCGTCGGTGCGCATCCGTCGCGCGGTGCGTCCGATCGCGGCTAGGCTCGCGGTGAACGCTGGCGAGTCTGGATGCTCGGCGTAGAAGTAAGGCGGGATGATCGTGGTTGCGCCGCGATCGACCTGGAACTCGATCGTCTGCGCCACGATCTCCTCAAGCGCGAATGGGGAGGGGAGTTCGTCTGCGGGCAGTGCTTCGGCGCGTCCGAAGGGTACGAGTCGAACCCACGGGTCATCAGGATCGATGTGGTCCTGCAGCAGCATCGTGAGTGGGTCGACGACCAGTGGAGCACCTGATTTGCGTGCGGCCTCTAGCAGTCGCTCGTCGCGGGCGGCATCGTGGGCGGAGAGTACGATCCGGTCGATCGGACGATGCTCATGTAGGGGGGACGGAGCAAGCAGATCCTCAAGGACGAGATGGTCCCCGTGGGTTGGTCTGATCAATAGTTCGGGCATCGAGATCTGCTGTTTTCCGGAAGCTAGATATGCTATCCTAGCGGAAATCAAGTAGGAAGTCTAGCGGATATCTAAATACCGCCAGAGGAGGAAGCGAACGTGGCGCACAGTCCAGTCAGGCACCCTGAGGTCGATGAGTTGCCAGCAGGCGACGCCCTATATGCGCGGATCGTCCAGGACGCATGTGGTGGCGGGCTCAGCGCGGCGGATGTAGCGCGTGTGGTGGGCGTGGGCGACAGGCAGGTGCGCAACTGGTCGGCCGGATCGAGCACACCCCGAGGACCGAGCAGGGACAGGCTGCTCGAACTGCACTACGTGACCAGGCAGCTGCGCGAGGTGTATACGCGTGAGGGCGCGGAGATCTGGCTGCACGGACGCAAGAAGAGCCTCGGCGGCCGCCGCCCGATCGACCTACTCTCCGAAGGCGAGTTCGATGAGGTGCTCGACGCGATCGAGCGGATGAACGCGGGGGCGATGTGAGGCACGGCGAACTGCTTGCTGCCATCTCCGACCTCGATCCTGTGGAGGTCAAAGGAGACTTCGAACGCCACTGCGGCTTGCGCTGGCAGGATCTGACACCGAGCGCCGCAGGTGGACGGTGGGGAGCACGCAGGGCCTTCGAGGTGCTGTACCTCGGCAGGCCCCGCGAGAGCGTCGTAGTAGAGGCGTATAGACACCTCGTCGACGACGAGCTCGACATGCCGGGCGATCTAGCGGCAGCCGTGATCGAGCGCCGCGTGTTGACCTGTGAAGTCAGGGTCGACAACATCCTCGACCTGCGCTCCCAAGAGGTTCGCGCCACCGTCGACATCGCCGACAACGACCTGTTTTCGGAGCCGGGAGAATACGAACGCTGCCAAGCGATAGGCGCCGCAGCCCACCAGCTCGGCCGTTATGGCGTGATCGCACCCTCAGCCAGCCGACTCGGTGAGACGCTTGCTCTCTTCAGCACAAACCTCCCGGTAGAGCAATGGCCGACGGTGAAGACTCGCGATATATGGCGAGGTCTTCCTCCTGATCCCCGCAGACTGCGCGCCGTTGAGGACACCGCCTGATCCACGGGGAGTAGCCCTTCAATCCGAGGTCTCATCGAGAGAGCAACTTCCACAGGGCGGCAGCTCTCGTGCATCACGCATTCATATTGGATCGCTGCGGATGTTGCCACGGCGTTGCCACGCAGCCAATTATTGGAATAGTTGACCTAAATGTCAATCTGTATACAGCCGCATATAGTTCAGATTTGCAGGGATTTTCTATGCGCCCGAGTGGACTCGAACCACCACCATGTTTACACATGACAAGGCCCTCAACCTTGCGCGTCTACCAATTCCGCCACAGGCGCAGAGGGGGCGAGTATAGCCGCCTGCCTCTTCCTCGAATGCCCTACCTTGATTCCGTCCAGAGGTCGCGCTACTGTACGAACACATGTTCGTTTCATGGCCCTATCCACTCGACACGGGAGCCGCGCCCATATGGATCTGACCAAGCGTCAGCAAGAGATCTTCGACTTTATCCGCAAGTATTCGGCCAAGTACGGCTACCCGCCGACTGTGCGCGACATCGGCAAGGCGGTCGGCTTGGCGTCCTCGTCTACCGTTCATGCCCATCTAGCCAATCTCGAGAAGATCGGGCTTCTGCGTCGCGATCCCTCCAAGCCACGTGCGATCGAGCTGCTCGACCGGGCTGTCGGCAGCGCCGTGGAGGGCGTCCGCAGCATTGTCCGTCCCGATAGCCTCCCCTTGCTTGGATCGGTGGCCGCCGGTCAGCCGATTCTCGCCGAAGAGAATGTCGAGGAGTACGTACCGGTTCCCAGTCTCGCTGGCGGAGGCGATGGCGACTATCTCCTGCGAATACGCGGCGAATCTATGAAGAATGCAGGCATCGTCGAAGACGATCTCGTCGTCGTCCACCAGCAGGACACCGCACAGCAGGGCGACATCGTCGTGGCCTTGCTCGGCGAGGAGGCGACTGTCAAGCGCTACTTCCGCGAACCCGATCACATCCGCCTGCAACCCGAGAACGAGACGATGGAGCCGATCCGCACCAAGGAGGTCAAGGTGCTCGGACGCGTGGTCGGTTTGCTCAGGAGCATGTGATGAGCGCTCTCTTGCTCGAGCGGTCTCCGGCCTTTGACGAGGGCTTCGAGCGCGAGGCGCGCCCGCGCACGCGGCTGGACGGTGCGGCACTTGTGGGGGCGACGAACGCGCACGGCAGGCTAACGCTGGATGACTTGATCACCGGCGCATGGGAGGGCCTTGCCGTGCGCGGCACCGTCGCCTGCCCGATCTGTCCGAGTCTGATGGCCCCGCGCTCGCCAGAATACGACGGCGACGTGCCTACCGGCGTCTGTCTCGGCTGCGGGTCAAGCCTGTCCTAGCTCGCTTACTCGCCTGTGGGTCAATGCTCTCCCTTAGGCGACGACGAGTCGCTTTCCCGTGGCTTGGCGTGGGCGCCTCATGGATGAGACTTCGTTTGTAGTCGCCCACCACTTCACAGGGCGATCATCACGCGCTACGGTATAAGGGCAGGTCAAGCAGCCGCGAAGATCCCTAGGGGCCTTCGAGGAAAGTCCGGACATCACAGGGCAAGGTGGTCGAGTTATCGACCCGGGGAAACCCGCGGGAAAGTGCCACAGAAAACAAACCGCCGATGTCGGCCGTCCCACGTGAACGGCCGACAGGCAAGGGTGAAATGGTGCGGTAAGAGCGCACCAGCGTCGCGGTGACGCGGCGGCTGGGCAAACCCCACCCGATGCAAGGTCAAACCGGATCGCTTGCAGGTTGCCCGCCGAGATCCAGGTAGGCCGCTCAGATGGATGGCTGCTCAATGACAGAATCCGGCTTACCGATCTGCTAAGGGAAAGCCCCGCTCCGGCGGGGCTTTCCTATGTGTCGATTCGCTGGGTTCTCGTCACGCTAGGGAGTTGGACCGAATGTCGCGGGGCGATCTCTAAGGAATCGCTCGGCGCGGGCGCCCAGGAAAACCCCAGCAGCGCTCCATGCCGCACAACATGAGATACCAGATCCCTCGGCGGCTCGCAAGCGTGCGAGCCGCCGCGCCCTGGATCGCTCGCTTCGCGCCGCCCCTCGGCTGTCGGGCGACAGGCTCGCCGTGCTCATGCGGCCTTGCGCCCGTCCTCGGAGTTGTGTTCGCCAGCGGAGCCGGTGGGCGAGAGGCCGGTCTCGTCGGCGAGTGTCTGCACGGCGACGACGGCTCGTCGGACGGGCCCGAGGTCGCTAATGGGAATGGATCGTTCCCCCGCTACGAACCTGCGACTTTAGCGACGAACCCAAGCGATTTCTGGCCTGGGCGAAGGCGGTTTCTCGCCCGGATCTCGATGTGGTGCCGGACGAGGGTTTGACCCCCGTCCGCCGCTTACAAGTCTAGAGCCGGATCTCGCCCTCTGGACCGGGAGCTAGCCGCCAGAGTGACGGTATTGTCCGGAGGGGCATGGCACCGTGGTATGGGCCACGGCGTTGCTTCCGTCCATAAACCTGAACTTGGCGACGAACGGGAACCCTCCACGCGGACAGTGGCTAGGGAGCGGAATGCCTTTTGGTTTGTACTGGACGACGCGACCGTGGATGTGTTCGTTGTAGCGCAAATGCAGTGGTCCGAGCGTGGAACGGAACTGCACGACCGCAACGTCGGGGGCTCCGGGAAGGCTTGGTACTAGCGGGATGCGCATGTCCAGGCGCCCGCCGAATGGAGCTGGGGCAGGGAGCACCACGGCGGGGAAAACGATCTGGGCGCTGACGGGCGTGGAGCCGGCGGCGTAGATGAGTAGCGCCAGGTGCCTATCCTGGTTTGTGGTCCGAAAGGCGTCGACTTGCACCGTCTCGCGAAGGATCAATGGCCCGATTGCGATCTCTGCGAGCGCCGTGCCGTATCCCATCAGCGAGTTAGCGGGACAGCCCTGTGGACCGAAGGTTTCGAGTGCCTCTACGGAGCAGTTGGCTAGACCGAGTTCGCTCAGCGCGAATCCGAGTTCAACCGGGTAGTTCACTTCGATGCCGGTCAAGGGAGACGGGACCCGGTTGCCAGGTGCGGTTATCTTGAAGGCGAAGCCGACGGTGGTCCCATGGCCGAGCTGCTCGGGCGTGAACGTCGCGTGGAGTCGTACCGACTGAAGCGCCGAGGCCGTGCCGGGCAGGCTGAGGCTGAGCGCTATGGTCGCTAGAAGGCTGAGATTCCGGAGCGCCCCCCGGTTTCTTCTCACCACGCCGGTTAGTAGGAGAACGAGCCGGTCGTCTGCACGATGAGGTTGTACGTCCGGCGGTTGAAGACGCCGTAGAGGCCCGCATGTCCGTGGGCGTGCGCGTAGCGGCCGGTTCCGCCGGTGATGGTCAGGGTCCCGGAGAAGCTTTCGTAGATGCCGGAGGCGTGCGGTGTGGCTGTCCCGTGTCCTCGGATGATCCCGGTGCGTGTGGAGATGGTGACGTTGGCGACGAAGGTGGCGCCGAGGTTGCATTTGGCGATCACGCTGCCGGGGAGCGTTCCGTGCGCTGTCCCTTCCTCGAACAGGTGTGATCCTGCGCTTCTGCTTCGGATGTAGAGCAGATGGGCTTCATCGGTCGCGTGCATCATGCGCGCCGCATGGGCTGGAGCATGGCCAGCGTCGTGGGCATTGTTCGGGCCTGTCGCTGCGAGAGCGCTAGGGGAGGAGAGCGCCAGCCAGCACGCGAGCACGACTATCGCGAGGCCGATCGCTGCCGCTGGCGATCCAGGTATCAGGCGTGCCCTACGAGGTTTGGTCATTGCGGTATGTCCTGTCTGCTGATGTCGGGAAGCTCGAATCGTTCTATAGAGTTTATCTTGAGCTCAGTTTCGCGGCGCCTCTCTCGGCTCCGTTAGTCCACCGCTCAAGGCCCTGCGACGAGTCTCGGGTGATCGTCCTGCAAAGTAGGCGCTCGTTGAACTCGGCTAGCGATTCGATGAGGGATTGCCGCGTGAAGTTGGGCCATAGCTCGTCGCGTATCACGAGCTCTGAGTTGGCCGTTTGCTAGAGCAGGAAGTTAGAGAGGCGCTGTTCGCCGCCTGTCCTGATGACCAGGTCTTGGTCGTGCATCTGAGGTAGCGGCGAAACTCCTCCTCGGTGTTGCCTTGAAAGCGCTTGGCGGCGTCGAGGATCTCGGCGCGTCCACCGTAGTTGAAGGCGATGAAGAGAGTTAGGCGTTGGTTGCCGGCTGTGAGCGTTTCCGCCCAGTTCATCTGGTCGAGCATCTCGTGGGGTGCTCCTTCTCGGCGTCCGACGAAGCGCATCCGGACTCCTTCTCGGTGGAGTTGGGGTGTCTCTGCGGCGATACGCCGCGCGAGCATCGATATCAGGCCCTGGACCTCGTCGATCGGGCGTGACCAGTTCTCGGTCGAGAACGAGTACAGGGTCAACTCCTCGATGCCGAACTCGACAGCGTCGCGCAGGCGTTCCTTGAGCGTGTCGGCCCCCGCCTCGTGACCGGCGGTTACGGGCGCCCCGCGCGCTTGTGCCCAGCGGCCGTTGCCGTCGGCGATGATCGCGACATAGCGCGCCGCCTTGAGGCAAAGGGCTGCCGTTAGCTGCATCAGCGATCTGCTCCGCGTGTGGTCCATGCGCGAGCCCGCTTCGCGATCCGCCAAGCACGCATGACAGCGAGCGGTGGCGTAATGAGCGGCTTGAGTTCCCAGCGGATGCGCTCGGTCACATCTCGCGCGTACTCGCTGGAGGCAGTCGGGGCCGAGAGGTAGTAGGCCACGACGCCGACCAACGTCATGAGGTGGTAGGCACGGTTCGGGATGTCGCGCCCTATGCTCGCCGCGCGGTCGATCACGCTCGTGAGCCCTTGGGCGAGTGCGTCGTGGTTCTCGTAGTAGCGGACGTATCCGGGGTGGCCCATGTTGCGCATGTCTTGCTCGTAGTCGATGAGTCCATCGAGCAGAGTGGTGACGGCGCAGATGGACAGGTAGACCTCGTCCACGGCGAGGGCTTGCTCTTGGGAGGTGTACGGGTCGGCAGCAGCGGCGATCAGCGCGTGCAGGGCAAGTCCCGAAGACACCGCACCGGCCAGAAACTCCCGCCACTGAAGCCCTGTGTCGAGGGCGTTACTCGTCGCCCATTGTTTGAGCTGTGCATCGCCGAGGACCGCGGTTGCATGTGCGTGGACCTGGGCTTCCGCGCAGCGCTCGGCAGCGTGGGCAGAGACGCCTGCGATTGCCGCTTGGGACGGTAGCCGCGCCAGCGCGCCCCGCACAACGCCGACCAACTCCTTCAGATACCCGCCGTCGTCGGACTCGTGGGTTAGAGGGTAGTAATCGCGTCGGGGCTCGCTGTCCAGGAGGATCGCGTCAACGAATGCCTTGTAGAGCTG
>DATMPT010000202.1:0-3738 GCA_035567355.1 Solirubrobacteraceae bacterium | reverse complement strand
GAGGAGGCGGCGCGTGACCTCGGGGCCTCGCGTTGGCAGGCCTTGCGCCACGTGGTGCTGCCCATCATCGGTCCAAGCGTGGTGGGCATAGGACTGTTCGGGTTCACCCTGTCGTGGGATGAGATCGCCCGCACGAGTCAGGCCGTGGGCTACCTCAACACGCTGCCGCTGGAGCTGCAGGGCCAAACCACGACGGTGACGACGCCGGTCATCTACGCCTTGGGTACGCTAACGACGGCCGTCTCGTTTGCGGTTATTGCAGTGGCGCTGGGAACAATCCTGCTCCTGCGGCGGCGACAGGCTCGGCGTGGATCGGATGCTGGTAAATCGGTGTCTTGAACGCAATCGCTCATTTGAGGCGTGCCCAACTCAGTCGTGTCTTCACGACGCATTGCTCGTGAGCGTGTCCGCTCACACCGAGAGCCGGCGGACCAGGGGCAGCCATACTTCCCATGCCGCGCTCGGTCGGGTCTGAGGCCGGCGGGCGGGCCAATCGGCCCGCGCTTTTCTCCTCGTCCTTGCTTCACCGCTCCCGAGCTGCGAGCTTCAGCGGCGCGTGCGCCACCTTTACGGCGATCCACGCTGGCGTGCGGTGTCGGCGCGACGACCCTCCTCGTCCCTAAGGTCAAGACTGGCTCGCGGTCGCTCGCCCTACACTGCTGAGAGGCCCAAGCGCTTACCCTGCCCGACGTAAGGCCTTCGCTAGGCTCTCAGAGAGCCCTATCGTTGGCACTGGTGGGGACGGTGCGAATTCGCCGGAGCGGGCTTTGGTCGTACCCAGGCGAGCGATCGCCACTGCGGCCTCAATGCCGGCCGCTAGGCTGTCGATCACGGGCACAGGAACTGTGTCACCAAGTTTGGCGGCGAGCCCGGCCAAGCCAGCGCCGCCGAGGATCACGCTCGAGGCATCGGTTCGCTGCGCAATGGACCGGCACGCGTCGGCGAGGAGCGTCAGCGATCCCTCGGGATTTTCGGCAATCTCTGCCCCTGTCGGGGCCACCGTCGCTATCCCCGCCAGGCGGCTGCGCAAGCCAATGGAGGAGGTGAACTCCTCCAACATCGGCTCCCACCTATGGCCGCCGGTAACAATCGCGAACTTGCCGCCAAGGCTGGCGGCGAGGAGACAAGACGCTTCCGCCATCCCGACCACCGGCTGGTGAGCGAGCTCCTTTAGCCCACCGAGACCCGGATCCCCGAAGCAGGCGAGCAGGACCACATCCGCGTCATGTCCGTGCTCGGCATAGGCATCGAGAGCCGCATGGCTGGCAATGGCGCAAGCAGCTCTGGAAGCGACGTAGCTCGCACCGAAGCGTGCCGTCGCACCGATAATGCTACTGCCGACCGGCAACATCGGAAGCGCTAATCTCAACATCCGTTCGGTGATGGCGTAGGTCGTGTTGGGATTGATCAGGAGCAGCTTCATTCGTGCGCGGAGCCGTCGTTGTGGTCCATCTGGTCACACGCGCGAGCTCGGCCGATAGAACGGCTCGTGCTTGGCGGGATCAATGTAGTTTGCATAGAACCTGCGCACATGCGGCAGCAACGCCTTGGAGAGTTTCCGCCGCTCGACTTCATCGTTGGTTAGCGCCTTCTGTAGATCCTGGTGCAGATCGGCGAGGACCTTGTCCTTGTCGATCCTGGTGAACCGCCCATTCTCGTAGATCACCTCGCCGTCGCACATCGTGAGCTTCACGCCCTCGGCCTTAGCGCGTTGGATTACGGCGTCGAGCAGCGGCGTCTCCTCGTCGAGATAGGGATACGAGATCTGCTTCCAGTCGAGCAGTACCAAATCGGCAGCCTTTCCAACTTCGAGCGAGCCGATCGTGGTTTCGAAGGACGTCGTCTTGGCGCCGCCCACGGTCGCCATGCGCAGAACCTGCGCCATGGTTGGGACGTCCTCGTCGACGATTCCTGGCACGCGATGGGCGCGCAGGACGAGCTTGAGCTCCTGGAGCATATCGCGATCGTCGTTGATCCCCGCCTCGTCCAAACCAATCGCGGTGTTGATGCCCTTCTTCTCGAAATAGTTGAGAGCGGCTACCCCGGACCTGAGACGAAAGTTCGAAGAGCAGTTGTGGCATACGCAGCCACCGGCGTGTGCCAAACGGTCGACGTCTTTCTCCGACAGCCAGACGCCATGGCCCAGCGTCAACCGCTCGTTCACCATGTCGAAACGCTCGAGATACTCAAGCGCCGTGCACTTTCCCCGCCGCCACGCGTACTCCTTTTGGTACGCCGTCTCAAGCAAATGCATGTGCATAGGCACACTGTATTTCTTGGATGCCTCGGAAAGCATCGTGAGCGCTTTATCCGAACACCAGTGCAGGTTGGCGGGAGCGAGCTGGATTCTCACGCGACGCTTGTTGTGGTGCTGCGCGTGCAGGTCGCGGAACAGCGCCATACTTTCCTCGAGGCTGGTCTTGAAGCGGCCGAACCAGTTCCTCATGGGGTCTTGCAGTTCCCTGGGCAGGCTTTGGATGAATTCCTCGTCGGCCTGGTAGACGAGGCGGTTCTGGTCGCGCACCGCGTAGCAATACGAGACGCGCATGCCTATGTCCTCGTAGGCCTTGATGACCTGATTGGAGCGCTCCTGGACCTCGGGGAGTGTGCCGGGCATCCACCCGTGAATATGCTGCACCGTGGTGATGCCCGATCCAATCATCTCGAACGCCGAGTACAGCGTATCGAGGCGGAGGTTGAGATTGCGGACCACCATTCTGGTGATGAACCAGAGCTCCAAGGGCATGTCCGGCGAGCCCAGCTGGACGGGGGTGAGGCCGATATGATGGTGGCCATTGACGAAGCCCGGCAGCATGATTTCGTTCCCGCTGCCGAAGACCGGCACTTGAGGGTTCGCGGCCTTGAGCTCTTTGAAGGGTCCGACCGCCTTGATGATGCCGTCCTCCTGCAGGATCGCGCCGTCCGCGATCTCCTCCCAGGACTTACGGTCGATTGCTCGCGTGATCATCGCGCGGCTGCGGACAATCGACTTGGCCATGATTGCATCTCCGTTACAACGTGGAATGCGGACCTGACTAGGGTGTGACGGCGAAGGCTTCCTGCTCGGCAAAGGCGCGCTCGACCTCGTCCTTGAGGTGCGCAGTCAGTTCCATGCGAAGCTTTTCGCATTCGGTCGAAAAGAGATTGCGCGGCCTATCCATATCGATCGGAACGATCGTCTTGATGCGGCCGGGCCGCGCGGTGAAGACGACGACCCGGTCCGACAGCGCAACCGCCTCGTCGATGTGGTGTGTCACGAATAGCACCGATGCGCCGCTGCTTCGCCACACATCGATGAGGAAGTCCTGCATTCGTTGCCGCGTCTGCACGTCGAGGGCGGCAAACGGCTCGTCCATCAGCAACACCTTGGGTTGCATTGCCAGCGCACGCGCGACGGCGACACGCTGGCGCATGCCGCCAGATAGCTCGTCGGGCCGCTTGTCGAATGCAGCCGAGAGGCCAACGCGCTGTAGGGCCTCCTTGGCAACGGCCCGGCGCTCCTCGACGGGGGTGCCACGAATTGCCAGACCAAAGCTGACGTTCTGCCACACGGTCAGCCAAGGAAAGAGCGAGGTCTCCTGGAAGATGAGGCTTCTTTCGGGCGACGGCGCCACAAGGCGCTGGCCGAACGACCACAGCTCACCAGCGGTGACCGCCTCGAGCCCGGCGATAAGGTAGAGCAGCGTGCTCTTGCCGCAACCCGAAGGTCCAAGCAAAGCCACGAACTCCCCGGGACCG
>DATMPT010000201.1:0-3131 GCA_035567355.1 Solirubrobacteraceae bacterium | reverse complement strand
AGTCATCGCCTACGCCAGGAGCAGGAGCCCCATGCCCTCAGTGGAGACCGCGCAAGTCAGGCTCGATCGAGTTACACCCTCACACTGTCGAGTCATACTCGACAACCCGCCGCTCAACCTCGTGGGTCCGGAATTCTTCATCCAGATTCGAGAGATCGTCACGGCGCTCGAGAACGATGACCGAGTGAAGGTGGTGGTGTTCGAGAGCGCCGTCGGCGGCGTCTTTCTCAATCACTCCGACTTCCTCGCGAACTTCGAGGATCTGACCAGCATCCCGCAGGGTCCGACTGGCCTGGAGGCATGGCCGGACGTCCTGGTGCGCCTGACGCGCGCCCCGTTCGTGTCGATCGCGCTGATCCGGGGGCGGGCGACCGGAAACGGCAGTGAGCTCCTGCTCGCTTGCGACATGAGCTTCGCGAGCGGAGAGAACGCGCTCATATCGCACTTTGAGGTGGGCGTGGGCGTCGTCCCTGGTGGAGGGCCCATGGCGCGACTGCCGCGGGTCATGGGACGGGGACGCGCCCTCGAAGTGCTCCTCGGCGCCGACGACATACGAGCCGCCGATGCCGAGCGCCTCGGCTACGTGAACCGTGCGCTACCCGATGCCGAGCTGGACGATTTCGTCGACGGGCTCGCAACCCGGATCGCCTCGTTCGACAAGTGGGCGATCGCCAACACCAAGCGCCTCGTCAACGAAGCCAGCCTGCCGCCTGACGTCGAAATGAGAGCGGGCTGGGACGCCTGCATGGCCTCCGTCAACCGACCCGCGGCGCAGGAAAGAATCAAAGCTCTCCTGGAGCAAGGGCTCCAGAACCCTGGGGACGCGGAGAATCGGCTCGGGTTCTACGTGGGACAGCTGGGGCTCGAGGGCGAGCGCTGAATTTGCGAAACGTCCTATCTCCCGTTCTGAAAGGAAGCACATGACCATGGACCTGCTCACCACCGCCAAGGGAATCGCCGACCGCGCCGAAGCCGAGTCGGCGAAAGAGAACGTGCCCGTCGCGGTGACCGTCATCGACAATCACGGCAACGTCGTTCTCACGCACCGTATGACCGGAGCGCCCGCGTTCTCGCTCGAGCTCGCCGAGCGAAAGGCCTACACGTCCGCCCTCATCGGCATGCGCACCGCTGACCTCGTCCCCCTCGTGCAACCAGGCGCCGAGCTTTATCCCCTCCTCGCTGTCTCCGGCGGCCGATACTCCGCGATGGGCGGCGGCGTCCCGCTCACCAACGAGGGCGCGGTGATCGCCGGCGTCGGGGTGAGCGGCGGTACGACGGAGCAGGACATCGCCATCGCCGAGGCGGCGATCAGGTAAGTCATGGCTCGTGAGCGCGTCACTCACATGATGTCTCGCGTTGAGGACCAGCTGGCGATTCCGGCTCGGGTGCTTTCGAGTACACAGCTTGCGCTGCTTGCGCAGCGCGGCGAGGAGCTCACGGCCGAGGTGGGCGAGAAGCTCTATGAGATCGGTGACGCGACCTACCCCTTCATCGCTCTCCTCGAGGGTGAAGTGGTGGTGTTGGATGGCGCGGGACACGAGATCGCACGCCACGTCGCCTCGGGCTTTCTCGGGGAGGTCAATCTTCTCAGTGGGCAGGCGGTGTTCGTCACCGCCGTCGTCACCAAGCCGTTGCGCTACATCGCCATTCCGCGTGAGGAGTTGCGAGCGTTGCTGTTCGATGATCCGTCGCTCTCGGATCTGATCCTTGGTGCCTTGGTTGAGCGCCGCGAGGTACTTCAGCGCCGCCAGGGCATCGGACCAGAGATCATCGGCCAGCACGACTCGCCCGACACACGCCGGCTGCTCGAGTTCGCCCGGGCCCAGCGGCTTCCACACAGCTGGGTCGATCTCGCCGAGACGACCGACAGCGCTGGCCCGGCGGCGGAGCCCTCTGTGTCCGCCACGCCTCTGGTGCGTCTGCCCGGCGGCGTCGAGCTTGTGAACCCGAGTAACGGAGAGCTTTCGCGCGCGCTTGGTATAGGTCTGGCGCTCGCGCCGCGTGAGAAGGTTGATCTGCTGATCATCGGCGGCGGCCCAGCGGGACTCGGCGCTGCGGTGTACGGCGCTTCAGAGGGATTGGACACGCTGATCGTGGAGAGCAGGAGCATCGGCGGTCAGGCAGGCACCTCGCGGAACATCGAGAATTACTTGGGCTTCCCCGCCGGGATCAGCGGCAACGAACTGCTCACCCGCGCCGCCAGCCAGGCGCGCAAGTTTGGCGCCCGCGTGGCCTCGCCCTACCGCGCCCAGGAACTCCAGCCCGGGACCGAGCGAAGTCTCGTGAGGCTCGAGGACGGCAACGAGATCGCTGCACGAGCGGTGCTGATCACCACTGGCGCCGAATACCGGCGTCCGCCCGTTGCCGGCCTCGAGGAGTACGAGGGGGTGAGCGTGTTCTATGCCGCCGGGCCGCCAGAGGGCCAGCTCTGCACAGCCCAGCGCGCGGCGGTCGTCGGCGGGGGCAACTCCGCGGCCCAGTCGGCCATCTGGTTGGCGCGCGGGGGCGCGCTTGTCACGCTACTGCACCGCCGCGAGGACCTCGGCGAGACGATGTCGCAGTATCTGATCGACGACCTCGACCGCTACGGGGTCGCCGTGCGCAATCGTTCTGAAATCGTCGGCCTGCAAGGAGAGCACGGGCGATTGCACGCGGTCACGCTCGCCGACGGCGAGCATTTGTCGTTCTCCTTCCTGTTCCTGTTCCTCGGCGCTACGCCCTGCACCGAATGGCTCGGTGACGTGCTGGCGCGGGATGCAGATGGTTTCATCCTGACCGGCCCGGACGCCGGCGCCGAGGTCCTGCTCGAGACGAGCGTGCCGGGCGTCCACGCGGCCGGCGACGTGCGCGCCGGATCGATCAAGCGCTGCGCGACCGCGATCGGCGAGGGCGCTGCCGTGGTCCAGTTCGTACACGCGCACATCGCGCGACAGGGCGCAGAGATCAGACAGTGAACAGCTGCGAGGGGCGAGACCCGGGGGTCTCGCCCCGATCACTGCCCTAATTTGCACCGGCGACCTTGAAGGCCTGGTTGACGAAGATGTGGTGCGGCCAGTTGACCCCGATGTTGTGGACCTCGTACTCCCTGTTGCTCAGCTTCACAACGCGGTCGACGACGCCTCCCGGGTAGG
>DATMPT010000200.1:0-4279 GCA_035567355.1 Solirubrobacteraceae bacterium | reverse complement strand
GCAGCTCGTGACCGAGTGTTTGGACACCGGCTCTCCGACCATACGCTCCACAGCCCGGCAGATGCTGGCTAGCCGCATCGGCTGTTCAGCCGTCGCCAGCACCTTGAGGACGGCATCCCGAACCACGCCGTTACCGAGCTTCCGCATCGTCGGCTGCGGCACAATCGGGCCGTCGCCCTGCCCACGCAATCCCTCGGGGAAGGCATCGAGCACAAGGCGTAGCGTTGACGAAGGGTTTGAGAGCTGTCCTACCAAGTCCACTTCTGAAAGCCGTTGCTACGGCTAGGGTTTGGGCTTGCGGAGGTCGCTTCGCGAGGACGCAAACAGGCAGGGTGTGAACAGAAGTGCAAACACGCTGTCCGTCAAGCTGCCCGCCGGGCGAATGCGCCGGGCTACGCCTCAGGGGCGATGCTCGACAGAGCGTCGAGCAGATCGCCGGTCGTGAAGACTTCCAGCCCCGCAACGGTCAGATCCTTGTCTTGCGGCCACACGGGCAGCCCGAGCTTGAGCGCGAGCGCGACGGTGGGCCAGTCGTCGGGGTCGCGCTCGGCGATGCGCTTCTCGGCCTCCTCCCGCTGGTCTTCGTAGTCGGTTGCAGGCTTCCACTGGATCGGCATGACCTGGAGGGCGGTCAGCAATCGCGCCTCATCAAGGCCGCGCTTTTGCGGCAAGGCCGGGGAGATGCCGCGCGATCTCTTCGGCCACAGCTTGAGTTGAGACGCACGACGGCCCGTGCGGCGACGCGACGATGAGGCGGGCGCAGCCGCCGATCAACGCGGAGAGGACGACGTTCGCGTCAGCGACGATTTCGGGAGGCAGCGAAATCGTCCATGACCTCTGACTCGCTGACGCCCTTGGCGGCCAGCTCACTGCCGATCTGCTCCGAAAGCCGCAGAAATACCTCGCGGCGAACCTCGACCGGCACGTCGGGTGTGTCCCACGGCAGGAAGAAGCCTGCGGGGGAGCCTTCGCGGGTGACGAGGATCACGTCATCGGAGCGGAACATCTCAGACGCGTGGTCGCGGAAGTCCCGGACGGTCACGACCTTCATGTGGGCACCTTGGTGGTCACAAGATTATGGTGGCGCTGCGCGCCAGAAATTTGCGACGCCCGATTAAACGCCGGTAGCACGGTCAAAATATGAGCGTGGAAACACTTATCAAGGCGGCCTCCGATTTTCTCGCGGCCATACTTAGCACCCTCGGCTTCATCGGACGGCCCCGCCGTCGTGCTGGCATTCGAGATGATCTGGACCTGCTCGAACTGCTGCGGGACACCGATTTCGGACCGGAAAGCCCGTCACACCGTTTCCTGACAGAACGCGTACCACTTGAGGTGGCCAGCTGAGCGGCGTCGAGCTGAGCCGTAAGAAGATCCCTTGGAGTGGCGTCTGCTGGCTTTGATGATTGGTACTTCGCTCGCCTACTGGACTTTCACGCTAGATCGGAACGGCTTCCGGTGGCTTTCGGTGCTGCCTGGAACGTTTGCCGCGTTGATGTTCATAGCGGTTCTCGGCTCGTACGCCCATGCCCGTCGCGACTGGTCGCAACGGGCTCGGATAACAAATCGGGTGGCATCGTCCCTCCTCACATCACGTCAAGATCGTCGAGCCGTGCGCTCGCGAGGAGCACCCGCTCACCACAAAACGGCACTCCCTCCGCTTCCAGCAGGCTCCGCTGACGGCTTCCCTTGGCAAGCGAGCCGTCGGCCCGAACAACGCGGTGCCATGGCGCCTCCCCGGCACCGGTGTGGCTCAGCACATATCCCGCGAGACGCGGCGCTCCCGGGGAGACGTCGCCGTACGTGCGCACATAGCCCGGGGGAATCGCGCGCACCCGGTGCAGGATTGCCGTCCGCTTGTCATCCCCTGCCGCTCGGGTCACCGGCCGGTCACACCCGCGAGCGTGCGGGCTACCTCGGAATAGTCCCCGGTCGTCCACACCCTGCGCTGTCCTTCCTCGAAACCGCTGGCGTCGAGGCTCATCGATCTTCACTCCTATCTGTGTCTGAAAGACGAAGCTCGGGCTGAAGGTCGGCTCTGCCCTGTCTGGGAAGCGCGCACGGACTCCGCGGTGGTGCTCCACAGACGGATCCTCTCAGCCGCATGGCCACTGCCCGTGAGGGTAACTCCTCGATGAACGCGTTGGCGTTCAGGCGGCGAGTCGCGCTCCCAAAAGAACCCACAGCTCGCGTGGATGGCGACATGCTGGATGGGCGAGAGGAGCTCATCCCGAGCCCGGCGTCGCCTACGTAGCGAACACGCGGTTGGCAAGCGCCTCTTCGCCAAGCGTGTCGAAGGACACGAGCATGCCGCTGTCGTTGTAAGTCAGCACGTCCGCGCTCTCGACCCCCTCGCCGTCGAGATAGGCGGTGGTGAGCACCACGACCTTGTCGCCGTCCGCAACGAAGTCGTGCGGCTCGGTGCGAAAGCCCTTGGAGAGGAATCTTCCCCACAGCTCGCCTACCGCTTGCTTGCCCTTGTACACGCCGGTCAGCGCGTTCTCCCCGCGCACGGTCCACTCGATCGAGTCGTCGATGTCGCGCATCGCGCCCTCGGCGTCCCCGCTGCTGAACGCCTTGTAGGCGGCCTGTGCCGTCTGCTTGTTCTCTTGCGCACCCATTGCTCTAGCCTTTCTGAGGTTTACGCCGGCTGGACGACGCGCCACGGCATGGGCTCACTCTCTGGTTATCTCACTCCTAGCCCGGATCGTCATGGGCGCGCGCCACCACAACGTCTACCCGAAGGATCCGGATCCCATTCCGGGTGCCTCCCCGCAGTCGCCTGAGTTGCCTACGCATGAGAGCCTTTCTGGGGCAGGCGTCCTGCAGCCGGCCCCACGACATGAGGTGACCCTCCGACCGGCCCACTACGCTTCACGCATGGCCTCAGAGCCCGAGCAGCGTGTGGCAGTCATAGACCTCGGGTCCAACTCGTTTCGGATGGTCGTCTTCGAGCAGGTGGGCGACTCGTGGGAGCGCACCGACGAGCGCTCCGCGGCCGTACGGATCGGCGAAGGCCTGGCGGCCAGCGGGCAGCTGGGCGAGGCCGCGATGGCGCGCGCGCTGGGCACGCTCGAAGCGTTCACCGCCCTCTGCCGCGAGCGCGGCCTGAGCGGGCACTCCGTCGAAGCCGTCGCCACGAGCGCGATCCGCGACGCCGAGAACGGCCACGCGTTTCTCGATCGGGTTCGCGTGCGCACGGGCCTCGACGTGCGCATACTCAGTCGCGAGCAGGAGGCTCGCTACGGCTACCTCGCGGCGGTTAACTCGACAACGCTCACAGACGGCTGCGTGCTCGACCTCGGCGGCGGCTCCATGCAGCTCGTGCGCGTCGCCGGGCGACTCGCGCGCGAGTCGGGCTCGTGGCGACTCGGTGCCGTACGTATGACCGAGCGCTTCCTTGCCGGCGAGGGCCCGGCCAAGCGCGGCCAGTGCAAGGCGCTGGAAACACACGTCGCGCGCAAGCTGGAGCGGGCGCCTTGGCTCGCGCTCACCGGCCCCCGCCTGGTTGGCCTAGGGGGGACGATACGCAACCTGGCCGCGGCCGTCGAGCGAGCGGCGGGGCTCCCCTCCGATGAGGTGCAGGGGTTCGTGATCGGACGCGGCGCGCTCGACGAGCTGACAGCAAGGCTGGCGGCGCTCCCCCCAGCAGGGCGTGGCAGCGTGCCAGGTATCAAACAGGCGCGTGCCGACATCGTGCTCGCGGGAGCACTCGTCATCCAGGGAGTGATGCGCGCCGGGGGCTTCGATACGCTGGAGGTCACCGGAGCGGGATTGCGCGAGGGCATCTTCTTCGAGCGCCAGCTCGCCCGCCAGCAACTCGACGCCGTGCTGGCTTCCCCGGACGCGCGCGCGGCCTGAAGTCCGAGCGAGAGCTCCTCGGGGAGCCTCCGGATGCTCGCGGGCCCGGCCGAACGCCTCAAGCGCCGGCGGGAGCCGACAAGGCGCGTTCGCGACCGGCGCAATCGAACAGCACCAGCTCATAGGGCGATGGCCTGGGTCCGTGCCAGGCGGCGGCCGGTACCTGTGGGCAGGCGCGCAAGACTGCCTTCGTCGCGAGGTTGCCGCCGCGCGAGGCATACGCGCCGCCGAGTACCACGTAGCGCGCCTGTCGTGTTGCCACCAAGCGCGCCAGGCCGGGCCCGTCGAGCGTGGGGTCGGTGCCGCTGTAGCCGGCCATCGCGCCGGCCGGCAGGCCCAGCAAGATCATCGGCGCCGCCGTGGGCGCCGCGACGGCGAGCACGGGCCAGCGCGCGGCGGGGTGATGCGTGCTCACATA
>DATMPT010000199.1:0-2901 GCA_035567355.1 Solirubrobacteraceae bacterium | reverse complement strand
GGCGCGCGAGCAGCTCAGATGGGAGCCCGAGGTGAGCTTCGAGCAGCTCGTGCGACGCATGGTCGAGGCGGACCTGCGCGAGCTGCAAGCCGTCGCGGGTGGTGCCTAGGCTGGCGGAGGTGGGGACCGTCGGCATCATAGGCTCGGCTATGTCCAGCTGCCGCTTGCGGAAGTAGTGTTCCGAGCGTGGTGGCTATGAGTCCTAGCGCGCCGGACCCCGTGCTCGGCGAGCACGTGAAGATAGGCGCGAACGTCACCTTCGGTGCGTACGTGGTCGTCCACGATGGCACCGTGATCGGCGATGGCTGCGTGATCGAGGATCATGTCGTGCTTGGCAAGCGTCCGCGCTTGGCGCGCGGATCCTCCGCACAAGGAGAGGTGGGGGACCTGGTGCTCGGCGAGCGCGTGACGGTGTGCTCGGGCGCGGTCGTGTTCGCGGGGGCCAGCGTCGCGGACGAGGCGATTCTCGGTGACCAGTCCTTTGTGCGCGAGCGCTCTCAGATCGGGGTGGGCTCGGTGATCGGGCGCGGTAGCGTGGTCGACAACGACGTGATCGTGGGCAAGCGCGTGAAAGTCCAGACGAGCGTCTATCTGACCGCCTTCACGGTGATTGAGGACGATGTGTTCGTGGGGCCGGGCGCCACCACGACCAACGACAACACCATGGCCCGTCACGGTGAGGAGACGCCGCTGCGCGGAGCGACGCTCAGGCGCGCGTGCCGTGTGGGCGGTGGCAGCGTGCTCACCCCTGGCGTGGAGGTTGGCGAGGAGGCGTTCATCGCCGCCGGCGCCGTGGTCACGAAGGACGTGCCGCCGAGGGCCGTCGCGATAGGCATCCCCGCGCGCGTGGTGCGTGAAGTCGGCGAGCAGGACCTGCTCGAGCGCTGGCGCTAGAGAGCCGCTCGAACCGCGCCGACAACCTGCTCGACCTGCTCACGCGAGAGAACCGGGCTGATCGGTATCGCGAGGTGTGTGCGGGCTGCCTCTTCGGTGCCCGGCAAGTCGAGACCCTGGCCCCAGGCGCGCATCGCCGGCTGGGCGTGCACGGGGGTGCGGTAGTAGGCACGGCAGCCGATGCCGGCCTCGCCCAGCGCCGCAGCGAGACGGTCAGCCTCAGGATGGCGCACGACATATAGGTGCCAAGCCGGCTCAGAGCCGACGGTCGGACGCGGCAAGGTCACGAGATCGCCCAGGCTGAGCTCGCGGTAGTCGCCGGCCGCGCGCCGGCGCCCGTCAGACCAGCCGTCGAGGTGGGGAAGCTGCACGCGCAAGATCGCTGCCTGGAGCTCGTCCAGGCGCGAGTTGTAGCCGAGGAGGTCGTAGGTCACCTTGTCGTGGGAGCCGTGGAAGCGCAGGACGCGCGCCCGCTCGGCCACGTCCTCCTCAGAGGTGAGGACCATGCCGCCGTCGCCGAAGCAGCCAAGGTTCTTGGAGGGAAAGAAGGAGAATGTGGCGGCCCTGCCCAGCGAGCCAGGGCGACCGTGCTTGCCGGTCGAGCCGGCCGACTGCGCGGCATCCTCGAGCACCGGCACGCCCAGCTCCTCGATCTCGCCCACGGGCGCAACGTTGCCGAACAGGTGCACCGCGATCACCGCCTTCGTGCGCGGCGTCAGTGCCTCCGCCACGGTTTCCGCGTTGATGCAAAAGGTCTGCGGGTCGATGTCGCAGAAGACGGGCGTGGCCCCCGTGGGCGGGATCGCCTCGGCGGAGGCGTAGAAGGTGAACGAGGGCACCAGCACCTCGTCGCCCGGCCCGACTCCCATCGCGCGTAGCGCGACCGTGATCGCCTCGGTGCCGTTGGCCACGCCGACCGCGTGCTTGACGCCACAGTAGGCGGCGAACTCGTGCTCGAACGCCTCGACCTCCGGACCGAGGATGTAGCGACCCGAGTCGAGCACCCGCGCGACCGCCGCGCGCAGCTCGTCGCGCAAGGGCTTCAGGGCGGTGGAGCTATCGAACAGGGGGACGGTCATCGTGGAGTGTGCTCTAACGGCTCGGCTCAGGCGGATGACCGGACTAGCGCACCCCTAGTTGGGTCGTGCTCGTCCCATCCCGCCGAGCCTCACTTGGCCAACAGGTCGATGTCCGCGCGTGTCATCAGGCGGATCAGCTGCTCGAAGCTGGTCTTCGGCTTCCAGCCGAGATCTTGCTCGGCCTTGGCGGGGCTGCCGATCAGGTGGTCTACCTCGGCGGGGCGCACGAACGCGGGGTCGATCGTCACGTATCGCTCGAAGTCGCCCAGGCCGGCCTCGTCGAAGGCAACCTGACAGCATTCCCGCACCGAGTGCGACTCGCCTGTGGCGATCACGTAGTCCTCGGGCTCGTCGCGCTGGAGCATCAGCCACATCGCCTCGACATAGTCCTTGGCATAGCCCCAGTCGCGCTCGGCGTCGAGGTTGCCGAGGCGCAGCTCCTCGAGCAGACCGTGCTTGATCGCGGCTGCGTGCCAGGTCACCTTGCGTGTTACGAACTCGAGCCCCCGGCGCTCGGACTCGTGGTTGAAAAGTATTCCCGAGGTCGCGTGCAGGTCATAGGACTCGCGGTAGTTGACTGTGATGAAGTGCCCATATGCCTTGGCCACGCCGTAAGGCGAACGTGGGTAAAACGGAGTCGTCTCGGTCTGGGGGACCTCCAGGACCTTGCCGAACATCTCGCTCGAGGATGCCTGGTAGAAGCGCGCCCGCGGGCACACTTCGCGCATCGCCTCGAGCATGCGCGTGACGCCCGTGCCGGTGAACTCCGCCGTCAGGGTCGGCTGGATCCAGGAGACCGCGACGAAGGACATGGCCGCCAGGTTGTAGATCTCATCGGGCTGTGCCGCGCGCATCGCGTCCACGAGCGAGCGCTCGTCGAGCAGGTCGCCCTGGTGCAGGACGATGCGGTCGCGGATGTGCTCGATGC
>DATMPT010000198.1:0-9764 GCA_035567355.1 Solirubrobacteraceae bacterium | reverse complement strand
CAGCAGATCGAGGTCGGCGTCCATCGTGGCCCTCCCAAGAGTCGACGGTCGGTATTCAGCACCGCCGACTTCGATCTGCCTGCCTACAACCCCTTCCCCAACCCCAGAACCACGACGTCAGCCGTGGCACTACTCATCTAGAGTTCGTCGTAGGTTTACACGCCCACCCGCACCACAGGAGACCAACCTCACCCATGAGCTACAGCCCGACCGTCGAGACCGTCGAGACCGAGCAGGCCGCGCGCGAGGCCAGCGGTGCACACCCCTACGGCCGCTACCTGGAGGAGTTCGAGGTCGGCGCCACCTACAAGCACTGGCCCGCCAAGACCGTCACCGAGGCCGACGACCACCTCTTCTGCCTGATCACGATGAACCACCACCCGCTGCATATCAACGATGTGTACGCATCCAAATCCCAGCAGGGCCGCAACGTAGTCGTGGGCCCGCTCGTCTACTCGCTGGCCCTTGGCATGTCCGTCTCAGACGTCTCCGGCAAGGCGATCGCCAACCTTGCCACCGAAGAGCTCAAGCACCCCGCGCCCGTATTCCACGGCGACACGCTCTTCTGCGAGTCAGAGGTCCTGGAGAAGCGCGAGTCCCAGTCAAAGCCCGACCGCGGCACGGTCAAGGTGCACACCCGCGTCTACAACCAGGACGGGGTCTTGGTCGCTGAGTTCAAGCGGTTGGTGCTGGTCCCACGGCGGGAACCAGATCCCGCCCACCCCGGAGCGGGTGTCGAGGGGAACGTAGAGTAGGTCTCGCGAAGGCCGCGAACCTAGAGTAGGTCTCGCGAAAGGCGGCTGTGTCTCGCGAAAGGCGGCTGTCCAAACGCGCGCGCGTAGGGCATGCTTTTGGACGAAACGTCTCCGCAGGGTGCGATAGGCTGCAAGTATGCGCCCCCAAAGGGCGTTTTTCCGTTCTAGGCGCCATTTGAGGCGCGGCCGCGCCGCCGGGCGCAGCCACCGCGACATCGAGGAGCCGCTCGCACGTCATGGAGACCACCGCCACCGCCGCCCCCAATACGAACCACAAGCGTCTGCTGACCTGGGTCGAGGAGATCGCGGCCCTCACTGAGCCGGACGCCGTTCAGTGGTGCGACGGATCCGCCGGGGAGTACAACCGCCTTTGTCAACTGCTCGTCGACGCGGGGACCTTCCAACGACTCTCCGACGCCAAGCGTCCCAACTCCTACCTCGGGCTCTCCGACCCCGGCGACGTCGCCCGCGTCGAGGACCGCACCTTCATCTGCTCGCCCCGTGAGTCAGAAGCCGGGCCCACCAACAACTGGCGTGACCCCGACGAGATGAAGGACGCGCTGCGCGAGCTGTTCACCGGCTCGATGCGCGGGCGCACGATGTATGTGGTCCCCTTCTCGATGGGCCCGCTCGGCTCGGACAAGAGCCAGATCGGGGTGCAGCTCACCGATTCTCCCTATGTGGTGGTCTCGATGCGAATCATGACCCGCATGGGCGCGGGAGCGCTGGAGGCGCTTGGCGATGGGGGCGACTACATCCCCTGTCTGCACTCCGTCGGCATGCCACTCGAGAACGGCGCCTCCGACGTCCCATGGCCGTGCAACGCGGAGAACAAGTACATCGTGCACTTCCCCGCCACCCGCGAGATCACCTCCTATGGCTCGGGCTACGGCGGTAACGCCCTGCTAGGCAAGAAGTGCCTCGCGCTACGGATCGCCTCGGTTATGGCGCGCGACGAGGGCTGGATGGCCGAGCACATGCTGATCCTCAAGCTGACCTCCCCTGAGAAGGACGTCAAGTACATCGCGGCCGCATTCCCGTCGGCCTGTGGCAAGACCAACCTTGCGATGCTCATCCCCACGCTCCCCGGCTGGGAGGTGCAAACGGTCGGCGACGACATCGCCTGGATGAAGTTCGGCGAGGACGGGCGCCTCTACGCGATCAACCCCGAGGCGGGCTTCTTCGGCGTGGCCCCGGGCACCGGCGAGGACACCAATCCCAACGCCGTCCGCACGATCGAGAGCAACACGATCTTCACCAACTGCGCGCTCACAGACGACGGCGACGTGTGGTGGGAGGGTCTCACCAAGGAGCCCCCGGCGCACCTCGTCGATTGGCGCGGCAACGATTGGACACCGTCCTCGGATACCTCCGCGGCGCACCCGAACGCACGCTTCACGGTCCCCGCCGCCCAGGACCCGGCGATCGCGCCCGAGTGGGAGGACCCAGCCGGCGTGCCGATCAGCGCGATGCTGTTCGGCGGGCGGCGCTCCACGGTCGTGCCGCTGGTCACCGAGGCGATCGACTGGGAGCACGGTGTGTTCCTCGGCTCGGTGATGGGCTCGGAGAAGACCGCCGCGGCCGCCGGCACCGTCGGCGAGCTGCGCTTCGACCCGTTCGCGATGCTGCCCTTCTGTGGCTACAACATGGCCGACTACTTCGCCCACTGGCTGGAGATCGGCAAGCAGGCCGATCCCGCCAAGCTGCCGAAGATCTTTTATGTCAACTGGTTCCGCAAGGACGAGAAAGGGCGCTTCCTGTGGCCCGGCTACGGCGAGAACTCACGCGTGCTCGCCTGGGTGTTCGCGCGCTGCGCAGGCCACGGCGCGGCCGTGGAGACGCCGATTGGGGTCATGCCGCCCGTCGGCCCTGAAGGGCTCGACACCTCGGGGCTTGACATCTCAGACGAGGACATAGCCGAGCTCTTGCGCGTGGACCTCGCCGAGTGGAAGGCCCAATTGCCCCACTTCCATGAGCACCTCGGCAAGTTTGACCGGCTCCCGAGGGAGTTGCACGCCCAGCTCTCGGCGCTCGAGCAGCGACTCTCCTCCTAGACGTCTCCAGACATCGTGCTCCTGGCACGAATGAAACCGGTGCGCCGGTCTGCGTCAGAGCGGCTCGGCCGCGGGCTCGCGCCGGCGCCAGGTGACGGTCAGCGCGACCGCTTGGGTTACCAGGGCACAGCTTGTGGCGAGCAGGAAGCTCTCGGCGATGCTCAGCGATTCCAGCGACACCGCCAAGGCAAAACAGAACAGGGCGTAAGCGACCAGTCCGACGACGAAGCCGCGCATGATGCGCAGCAGGTCCTCCTCGCCGTGCTGGGCGTGAGTGAACACCGCCAGCACGCTTGCGATCACAGGAAAGGGCGCCAAGAGGCCGCTCAATTTCGCCCCCAACTGGCCGGCGAGTGCTGTCAGCGCAAGCACCAAGGCCAACGCGCTCAACCCGCGCAGAGGCAGGTCCCACGCCGGCGGGCTCACAGCGCTGAGTCGCTCCCCCCGCACGTTGGGGAGCACCACGAGCGTCAAAGCCACCGCGACGAGCACCACCGCAAGCGCCGGATCGGCTCTGATCGTGAGGGTGCTGAGCAACCCCGTCATCGCGAAGAAGGCACCCCAACCCAAAACCAGGCTCACCGCCCAACTCGCCCTGCCAGCTAGGTGCGAATAAACCACGATGAAGGCCAAGAGCGAGACGATCCCAAGCAGTGTGCCCGCAGCTGCCTCAGCGGCGAAAGCGCGACCATGGCTGAGCGCGAACACGAGCAGGATTGGACCCGCGACCACCGGCAGTCCGCCCACCAATCCGCCGATTCTCGCGCCATAGCGCCTCGCTGCAAGCGAGGCGCCCATTACAAAAGTTGGCGCCAGCAGTATCTTCGCCGCAAGCACGCTCACCGCTTAGATGATGACGAGTCCCAGGACGCAGCATCGCGCTGCTCAGCGAACCGCTATTCGTGTTCGTGTGCTTCGCCAGCAGCCGACGCGGGTGGGCGCGACTCCTCGGCCAGCGAGGTGATCGTGAGCGCGCCTCTGGCAGCCGACTCGAGCACCTCGGTGGCCTCCTCGAGCGAGCGGGCATAGAGCTCGACGAGCAGGTGCACCACGATCTGGTCCTCCTCGTGCTTGTGGAAGCGCACGTGCGTAAAGAACTCCCTGACCCCATACTCGCCGAACGCGGCATAGGAGAGCGCGTCGCCGGCCTCCGGTCCCGAGCAGATCTCGACGTCGTCTGCCTCGACGGTGACCGTGCACGATGCGACCCAGGGGGTGCCGACGATCATTCGTTCCCAGCGGTCCTCGATCGGCTCGACGCGGCCGCCGGAGAAGCCGAGGTGTGGCTGGTCGTGCATGCAGTCCAAGCACTGCACGACCGCCTCCTGCAACTCGTCCACGACTTCCGAGCGCTCGCCCGTGTCGGGGTCGATCTTGTGAATGCCCTCGTAGTGGACCTGGACCTCGAGATTCTGCGACCAGCAGCGGTAGCACCGCAGCCACGCTCGCGCGGTGGTCTCGGGTGCGGGTCCCTCCATGAAGTTCATTGTATGCCCCCTCTCCGCGAACGCCCCAAAAGCTGTGGCGACAGCGCTCAGATCGTCGAGGCGGAGCGCCCGCGATCGCTATCCAAACGTAAACGCGTAGCCCGAGACGCCCGGGGCAAGGCGCAAGCTGAGCCGGTGCTCTTCGTCTGCCGGCAGCGACACGAGCGAATAGAGGCGCTGGCCGGTGACCGTCACAGCGCCGTCGTGTACGTCCGCGCCGGACTCGCGCGCGGAGATCGGCTTTCCGTCGAGCAGCACTCCCACCTGGCGCGGACGTTCGCCTTCGGAGCTGAGCACGAGGTAGACGTTCTTGGCCTCGAACTCGACGTCCACTCCGCTCCCTGAGATCGCCGTGGCGGGCTGCTCGGCGATATTCCACGTGCCGCTGTAGGCGAATTCGTTGAGTCCCAGCTGTGCCGGCACGCTCGCCCCGTAGTCGTGCACCCCGGACTTCGGAGCGTCGCGCCAACCCTGCGCGCGGGCGGTCCCCAGGTAGGTCTCGGGCGTCGCCACTTCGCTTGGCGTCACCACGTCGGTGGGGTGACTCTTGCCGCCGACCGGTGCGCCCGCTTCGGCAAGCAGTGCCCTGATCGCTGTCTCGGTCTGCCCGTAGTCGCCCTCGCCGGCGGCGGCATAGCGCACGTGGCCCTTCGCGTCGATCAGGTAGTCGGCCGGCCAGTACTGGTTGCCATACGCATTCCAGGTTCCCATTTCGTTGTCTTGGACCACGGGGTAGCGCAAGCCGAACCGATCGATCGCGTCCCTCACGTTGGACGCATCCTTCTCGAAGGCGAACTCCGGCGTCTCCACGCCGACGACCGTCAGGCCGTCCTTTCGATAGGCCGCGTCCCACGCCTTCAGGTAGGGGAGCGTCCTGATGCAGTTGATGCACGTATAGGTCCAAAAGTCGACCAGCACCACGTGCCCGCGCAGGCCGGTGAGACCAAGCGCGCGATCGCCGGGCGTGTTGAACCAGCTCTCGGTGTCGGCGAACGCGGGCGCCGGCCCGAGGTCCTTCAAGCCGCGGGCGTCGGCCAGCAGGACCGCATCGCTTGCGTTGCGCGGAGCCGTCGCGGTCTTCGCGCCCGTCGCGAACTTCGCCCCATGGCCTGTGATCTCCGGTAGGCGGCTCTCGACCGCTTTCGTTTTCTCGAGGCCCGCGGTCAGGTTCACGTTGGGGATGTGTTCAGCCACATACTGGTCGAAGCGCACGTCCACGCCGATGATGATCGCCGCCGCCGTCACGATCATCACCGTCCCAAGCGTGCGCTGCAAGGCCGCGCCCCGTCCAGCCGCGCGCACGCGGTCGAACAGCTTGCGCCCGCCGAGCGTCAGCGCAAACAGGACAACCGCGCTGCCGAGCGAGTAGGCGATCGCCACGGCTACGGTCCTTCCGCTGGCTGCGCTCACGGATATGACCGCAGCCAGGATCGGCCCCGCGCACGGTGTGTACACAAACCCGAGCGCCGCGCCGACCACGAGCCCTGAGCGAAAGCCATCGCCACCGGCGATTCGCATCCCGCCCACCCCGAAGGCCGCGATTCTCGACATCCTTGCCTCCAAGCGGTCGGCCAGTCCGGGCACGACCAAGGCCAGCCCAGACGCGAGCAGCACCGCTACTGCCACATCCCGCAGCGGGTCGGAGCCGAGCCCGACTCCGTCAACCACGTTGGCGAGCCCCACGATCACCACGGTGAAGGTCACCGTCAGGCCGGTCACCACCCCCAGTGGGCGCCGTCTGCCGCCCACGCCGCCGGAGGCAAGCAGCGCCGGCAAGACCGGCAGCACGCACGGCGACAGGGCCGTGCCGGCGCCGGCGAGAACCGCAAACCCGATGAGAATCAGCATTTCGACTGAGAGCTTATGGCGCGCGGCGGTCTGCGGAGCCGATCGCCGCCTCAGCGCTTGAGCAGGACGTAGACGGTGCCCATCGCGAAGGCGATCTGGCCGAACGCGAGCGCGGTGCCCAGGTTGACCGCGCCAAGCGCCGCTGCGAGCGCGGAGGCGAGCACAAATGCGCCAAACATGATCGCGAGGTCGCGCGCCACGGTCACTCGGCCTCCTCGGATTGGATGGGATTGACCGATGCGGCCGGATTGGGAGATGCGCTCGGATTTGTGGCGAGATCCGCCGGGCTCTCCGGTCGATCTGCACTCATTGCCTGCTCCAGCGCTCGCATGAGCGCTTGCGAGTCCAGATCCGTGGGTTGGGCTTCGAGCAGGCGCTCGGCGGCGCGGCGTCCGTCTACGGCTCGCAGGCCGCCTTCGCCGTGCTCGGCGACGAAGTCCAGCAGCGCGCCCGCCCGTCGCACGCGCAGGCGCCGCCCGGCGAGGTTCAGCGACGCGCGATGCTCGCCGAGGGCCGCCACGAGCTCCTCTATGCCCTGGGGCGGTGAAAGCGAGGAGACGGCCAGCACGCGTGTCTGAGCGCCGTCCTCCCTGGTTCCGAGCGAGCGCAGCGCCGCGCTCAGGTCGCGTCTGGTGGCCAGAGCGAGCTGGCCCAAGTCTGCCTTGGTGACGACAAGCACATCGGGAGTCTCCATGATTCCGGACTTTAGGAACTGCAGTACGTCGCCGCTGCCCGGCTGCACCACCACGACGACGGTGTCAGCGACGTCGGCTACCTCTGTCTCGGCCTGACCCACGCCGACGGTCTCGATCACGACCACGTCGAACGCCGCCGCCAGCGCCTGTGCCGCGGCGCGCGTGGCGGGCGCGAGACCGCCGAGGCGCTCGCCGGCGGCCGTAGAGCGAATCAAGACGCCCCTGTCCGCCGGATCGAACTCGACGCGCGCGCGATCGCCGAGCAATGAGCCACCGGAGCGCTTGGAGCTGGGGTCAACCGCCAGCATCGCCACCGTCTTGCGTTGCGAGCGCCACGCGTGCAAGAGCGCGGAGAGCAGGGTCGACTTGCCCGCGCCCGGCGGTCCCGTCACGCCGACGATGTGTCCCTGAGCCTCGCCGCCGAGGGCCGCGGGGGAGACCTCATGCAGGAGAGCTGCAGCCTGCTCGCGATCTGCCGGCGTGATGCTCTCGAGCAGATTGAGCGCCGCCGGCGCGGCGCTCAGGTCGCGTTCACGCAGGCGCTCTCCGAGATCGGCGCCGTCCACGGCCGCCTGCCTAGGCGGGCGCCGGAACGCCGTTGCGCTCGCCGACGATCTCCACGATGTCGTGCACGATGCGCGTGATGTCGAAGTCCTTGGGGGTGTAGACCGCCGCAACCCCGGCCTGCTTGAGCTGGGCCACGTCCTGCTCGGGGATAATCCCGCCGAGGACCACCGGCACGTCGACTTCGGCGTCGCGCAGGGCGCCGATCACAGCGGGGATCAGCTCTCGGTGTGAGCCCGAGAGGATCGACAGGCCGATCACGTGCACGCCCTCCTGCAACGCGGAGGCCGCGATCTGCGCGGGGGTCAGGCGGATGCCTTCGTACACCACGTCCATGCCCGCGTCGCGTGCGCGCACCGCGATCTGCTCGGCCCCGTTTGAGTGACCGTCGAGGCCGGGCTTGCCGACCAATATCTTCGGGCGTCGCCCGAGCCTGCCGGTCAAGCTTGCGACCTGCTCGCGCAACGCCGAGAGCTCCTCGTCGGCTGGGGCTGCGCTTGCCTCGCCAACGCCGGTTGGCGCCCTGTAGATGCCGAACACCTCGCGCAAGGTCTTCGCCCACTCGCCCGTGGTCGCGCCCGCGCGGGCGGCGGCGATCGTTGGGAGCATCAAGTTCTCGTGGCTCTCCTCGCTGGCGGCTACACGTGCGAGCTCTGTCAAGGCCGCCTCGACGGCCTGCTGGTCGCGCTCGGCGCGCCATCGCTTCAGGGACGCGATCTGCTCGGCCTCGACGGCCGGGTCCACGACGAGGATGCCTCCCTCGGCATCGGCTGTCAGGGGCGAGACCTCGGTCTCCGTGAAGCGGTTCTGGCCAACCACGACCTGCTCTCCCGACTCGATTCGCTGGATGCGCTTGCGGTGGGAGTCCACGAGCGCGGCCTTCATGTAGGGCACCGCATCGACGGCGCCGCCGTGCTCGGCGACGACCGCCATCTCCGCGCGCGCGCCCTCCAGCAACTCGGCCACGAGTCCTTCCATGACCTTCGAGCCCTCAAAGATGTCCGGGTACTCGAGCAGGTCCGTTTCATAGGCGAGCACCTGTTGGATGCGCAAAGACCACTGTTGGTCCCACGGACGCGGTAGGCCGAGCGCCTCGTTCCACGCCGGCAGTTGGATCGCGCGGGCGCGGGCGTCGCGGCCAAGGGTCACCGCGAGCGCCTCGAGGACGATGCGCTGCACGTTGTTCTCCGGCTGGGCCTCAGTTAGGCCGAGCGAGTTGACCTGCACGCCATAGCGGAAGCGCAGCCGGCGCTCGTCCTCCAAGCCGTAGCGCTCGCGCCCGAGCTCTTCCCAGAGGATCCCCATCGCACGCAGCTTGGCGTGCTCCTCGATGAAGCGCACGCCCGCGTTCACGAAGAAGGAGATACGGCCGAACACCTCGCCCATCAGCGCCTGGACGCGATCGGATGAACCGGGGGCGGGGCCGCCGAGGCGATCGCGTGTCGCATCGAGCACCGCGATCGCGTTGCTCATCGCGTAGGCGATCTCCTGCACGGGCGTGGCGCCCGCCTCCTGCAGGTGATAGGAGCAGATGTTGATCGGGTTCCACTTCGGCACGTGCTCGACCGTGTAGGCGATCATGTCCGCGATCAGCCGCATCGAGGGCGCCGGCGGGAACGCGTAGGTGCCGCGCGCCAGAAACTCCTTGATGATGTCGTTCTGGGTCGTGCCCTGAAGATGGCCTTGCTCGACGCCTTGGTCCTCGGCCGCCACGATGTACAAGGCCAAGAGCCAGGCCGCCGTGGCGTTGATCGTCATCGAGGTGTTCATCTCGCCGAGCGGGATCCCGTCCATTAGGGCGGCCATATCGCCGCGATGGACGACCGGCACGCCGACCTTGCCGACCTCGCCGCGGGAGAGCTCGTCGTCAGGGTCATAGCCGGTCTGTGTGGGAAGGTCGAACGCCACGGAGAGGCCCGTCTGTCCCTTGGCGAGGTTGCCTCGGTAGAGCTCGTTGGATGCCTTCGCCGTGGAGTGCCCGGCGTAGGTGCGCATCATCCACGGCCGGTCGCGCTCGGGCAGGTGCGGGGAGTGCTGGTCGCTCACGGCGTCAATTGTATGTCGGCGGTCTATCCTGGCGCGGTATGAGCGAGACGATCGAGCTGCCACGCACCAGCGGGCCCGGCACCGGGATGGGGGGCTCGTGGCGGGTGATAGTGCGCAACGACGACCACAACACCTTCGATCACGTCGCCCGCACGCTTGCGCGCTTCATCCCCGGCGTCACGCTCGAGCGGGGCCATGAGATCGCCGCGATCATCCATAACTCTGGGCAGGCGATAGTCTTCAGCGGCCACAAGGAGCCGGCTGAGCACTACTGGGAGCTTCTCAAGGGGGCGGGGCTGACGATGGCCCCACTGG
>DATMPT010000197.1:0-3438 GCA_035567355.1 Solirubrobacteraceae bacterium | reverse complement strand
TGGGAGTCGATTCGCGATCGGTTCACATAGGTGCCATTCAACGATCCGCAGTCATCCAGATACCAGTGCTCGCCGCGGTTGACCAGCAAGGCGTGGTCACGCGAGACGGTGACATCGTCGAGAAACACATCGGAGTCCGGGCGCCTGCCGATCGACATGCGCTCGCGATCGACGGGAAAGCTCTCGCCCGCGCGACCCCCGCCCGTGCGGATCACCAGGGCTGGCCCGTGCGCGGTGACCTCGCCCAGCTCCACCGGGATCAGCTCCCCGGCCTCGTCGATGCGATAGGTGGCTGTGACTGGCTCGCCCGAAGGACCCTCACCGCGCGGCAAGAGCGCACCGCAGCGCTGGCAATAGTTGGCGCCCTCGTCGTTGACGAAACCGCACTCGGGGCAGTGCACCGCCATCACCCGACTCCCGCTCGGCGCTCGCCTACCGCGGCTGGCGCCGGCGGGGTCTCCCGGGAGGCTGTCGCCGCGCTCGACACGGCTAGAGCTCGTCGGTCGAGGCTCCACCCGCGCGATTGGCGAGGATGTCCGACAGACGCTTGACGTCCTCGCCGGAGATCGCGGGCTCACCGTCGCGGTGTTGCACGCGCAGGCGGCTCACGAGCTCGGCGCGCAGGATGTCGATCTTGCCGTGCAGGATGCGTCGTTTGTAGGAGATCTCCATCTCCTCCTCGGTGAGCTCGCGGATCACGTCCTTAAGCTCACTATCGGTCATCGAGCCAAGATCGGGGAAGGTGTCCATCGCGAAGGATCTCCTCTTGCGCAAGGATGCAGGTCAGGAAACTGCCGGTCATGCTGCCATGCTGCCGTTCGAGTATAGACCAAAAGGTAAAGTTGAGCTTGAGAGTATTCGGACAGAAATCGATACGCGCCGCGCCGGTCTATTCACGACCGCTACACGTACCGTCAGCTGGCGCCGTGGCTAGCCCGAAGCGCTCGAGACATGCATGGCCAGTGCGCCCTCGTGGGACGCGGATGCAAGCCCTTGCGGCAGGACTGATCGTGCTGATCGTGATCGCCGGTGCCATCGCGCGGGCGGGGGCGATCGGAACGAACACCCACCTCTCAGCCGATGAGAACGGATACGTGGGCAACGCCAACCGGATCCTTGCCGATAAACGCTATGCGACCTTCAAGTGGCCACCCGGCACCTCCGTCGCCTTTGCGATCGCCACCCGCCTTTCAGGCCATCGTTCATTGCGACTCGCCACCAAGGCGAGCGGGCCCGCGCAATACGCCCAGCTTGCGATCGGCCTCGGCACGCTCGTCTTGGTGGCTGTGCTCGCATGGCTCCTGGCCGGACCATGGGCGGCGGTGCTGGCGAGCGCCTTGGTCGCGAGCTACGAGCCCTTGATCGAGGCCACGCGCACGTTCTTGAGCGAGCCGCTCGGCGCCTTTGTGCTGCTCGGCGCGGCCGGCGCGGCGGTGCTCGCCCGCCGGCGCCTTGGTACGCGTCACGAGCTGCCGTGGCTGCTCGGGGCCGGCTTCATCGGGGGCCTCGCCTGCCTCACGCGCGGCGACCTGGCCGTCGGTATGGGCGTCATCGCACTCGCCCTGGCCCTGGCGGGGCGGCCGGGTTGGCGCACGGGCCTGTTGCGCGCCGCCGTGTACCTGGGGGCCCTCTTGCTTACGCTTTCGCCTTGGCTTGGCTACGCGTCCAATCAGGAGGGACGGTTCGTGCCGATTACAAGCGCCGGGCCCGACGCGTTCTTCATCGGCAGCTACCTACCGGGCCGCGGGTTGCTCGTACCCACCGAGGAGCAGCTCGCCCCCGAAGTATGCCGTCACTTCCCCAAGGACTGCGGACGCTACTGGCAGCACAGCTCCGCACCCGTGTTTCGCTTGATCGGAGTGCGCCATCCCGGCATGTCCGAGAACGCCGCCGTGAATGCGGAAGACCTCGTCAACATCGAAAAGTATGCGCTCGGCAAACCGGCCGCGTTCGCGTCGATGCTGTGGGGCAAGTTCTGGAAGATGTGGGGCAACGTGTGGAGCGGAGGCAACGGCACCTACCACCCCGATACAAGCCAACCCCAGCACATGATTTACCTTGTGCTCGCCTGGATCGGATTGCTCGCCGGCCTGCTGCTCACGCGCCGCTTCATACTCGTCCTGAGCACCGGGGTGCTGCTCTCGGTTGCGGCCTTGGCCACGTTGTTCAACGATCAGCCGCGCTACAACGTGAGCCTGATGGCGCTGCTTCTGTGCTCCGGGACGATCGGGGCATGGCTGGCCGGCGAGCGGCTGCTCGCCGGGTGGCGCACGCGCCGGGCAGGGCAGGCACCCCAGGCGCCCGCGACCGCTCGCTAGCCGCCTGTGCGCAAACGCAACTGGTCGTATCCGGAGCGCACATACAATGCGCTAGCCAGCAAGGCAAGGACCAGGCCGGCGTACAACAGGACTTCGGCCAGCCCCCCCAAGCCGGCCATCGCAAAGAACAACGCCCCCATCAACGGCGCCACCGAGATGCGCCCGGGCCAGTTGATGCGCAGCTCTACGCCTCGCTTCAGGCCATAGCGGCCGAGCGCGACCATCGAGAGCTCGCGTGCCACAAGCACCGCGAGCGCCCAGCGTGGAAGCAGCTCGAAGCGCCAGCACACGACCACCCCACCCACAACCAGGAGGCGGTCGGTCACGGGATCCATCAGCGCCCCGAGCCGGCTGTACTGGCGAGTCACCCGCGCCGCGATCCCATCGGCATAATCGCCCCAGCCGATCACCGCGAACAGGGTCGCCGCAAGCGCGTCCACCCCGTCTTCGCTCGAAAGTGCCACTACCAGGAACACCGGGATCAGCGCGAGCCGTGTAAAACCGATCGCATTGGGGATCGTCCACGGCCGCAACGGCTGCCCGGCGAGCGTCTGTGGCGGCGGCGCCCCAGAACGGTCGAGGCCGACCAGGCGTCTCAGCGTCAGGGGACGCTCTGACACAGCTCATCCAGCGCACGCAAGAGCGCCGGCGTGTCGCCACCGAGAGGCAGGCCCGGGGCCTGTTTGCGCCCGCGCCGCACCTGCACCTCGGCCTCGCCCGATTCGAGGCTCCTGCGCCCCACCGTCAGGCGCACCGGGCAGCCGAGCAACTCGGCGTCGGCGAACTTCTCGCCCGGGCCCGCCTCGCGATCGTCGTATATGACATCCATCCCATCCCCCACAAGCCTCTCGTACAGCCCCTCGGCGGCGTCGCGCTCGGGCGTTCCCGGGCGCCCCACCGCGACGAGGTGCACTGCAAACGGGGCAAGCGCCTTCGGCCAGGAGATACCGTGCTCGTCGGCGAACTGCTCCACCGCGGCGGCCACGATGCGCGCCGGGCCGATCCCGTAGGAGCCCATCCAGATCGGTAGCTCGTCGCCGTGCTCGTCCAAATAGGTTGCACCGAGCGGCTCGGAGTAGCGCGTGCCGAGCTTGAAGATGTTGCCGATCTCAATCGCCGT
>DATMPT010000196.1:0-2759 GCA_035567355.1 Solirubrobacteraceae bacterium | reverse complement strand
CGAGCGGCCCGCGGGACCGTAAGGTTGCTTTCGATCGGTCCTTGGCAGGACGCTGACGCCGCTCATCGATCAATAATCTACTCGTTGTGCGCATCGCGATCGACATCGACTCCACGCTGCATCACTACTGGGACGTGCTATCGGAGATCTCTCGCCGGCGTTTCGGTATGGAGCTGCCCTACGAGGAGCAGTTCACTTGGGGCATCACGCGGCTGCGCGCCGACCAGCTCGAGCTGTGCATCGAAGAGAGCCACAGCGACCGGACGATCCTCGCCGGAGAGCCTTACCCGGGCGCTGTGGAGACTGTGCGTGGCTGGAGCGAGCTGGGACATTTCATCCACATCGCCTCCCACCGCTCGACTGCGTGCGCTCAGGCTACAGGCCAGTGGCTGACGAGCCTGGGCTTGCCCTTTGACGAGCTCTGTTGCTCCTATGACAAGGTCGCGCGTTGCGTCGAGCTCGACATAGACCTGTTGATCGACGATTCGCCGCTCAACATCAGCGCCGCGCTCGAACGCGGGATTTCGACCGCCACGATCTTGCACCCATGGAACGCGGAGCTATGCGAGGTCGAGGACGTGCTCGCCGCGAGCGACTGGTATGAGCTGGCTACGCTGCTCGCGCCCGTGCTCTCTGAGGGCTCGCCCACACTCGTCGGTCCCGGCTAGGCGCCGGTTCCAGCCGAGGCCCACGCCCGGTCTCCGGCGAAGCCGGCGCAAACGGTCCGGCTCGGGACCCAAGCGAGGTGCCTGGCGCGGGCAGGGCGCCTGCTTCTCACGGCGAACTTATGCGTGGTGAGGAGCGTATCTGAAGCCAAGCCCACCAGCCGCAACGCGCCCTGGCAGGGGGCGCTAGCGCAGCTAGAGGAGGACCTTGTGCGCGTCAACACGGCGCCGCGCACCAGGCGTGCCTACGCGACCGATACGCTCCAGTTCGCTTCGTGGTCTGAGCGGCGTGGCCTGTCGCCCGCCAGTGTCACCGCGCGCGATGTGCGCCGCTATGTCGCGCATCTCTCCGAGCTGGACCTCTCGCCGGCCACCGTGGCGCGTAAGCTTGCCTCGATCCGTGCTCTGTTTCGCAGCCTGCGCGAGCACGGCCAGATCGAGCAGAGTCCCGCCGATCTGCTTGCCACGCCCCGCCGTGGCTCCCATCTACCGCGTGTCCTGAAGGCACCGGAGGTCGCCCGTCTGCTCGACAGCATCCCCGCTGGCGGTCCGCTCGAGATACGCGATCGAGCCCTGTTCGAGCTTGCCTACGCCTGCGGTTTGCGAGCAGAGGAGATCGTTTCGTTGAATCTCGCCGACATGGACTATGACGCCGAGCAGCTGCGCGTCGAGGGTAAGGGCTCAAAGACCCGCTTCGTCCCGGCCGGCGAGCACGCGCTGAGCGCGGTGCGCCTCTACTTGGAGCGCGCTCGTCCGGTGCTCGCCGGCGCCCCGGCGAGCGGGCTCGGGCCACGGAGCTCCGCGCCTGGGGGCCCTACAAGCGGACCTGGTCCACTGCGCCCCGCGCCTGGACGCCCATCCCAAGCCGCCACATACGAGCAAGCCCTATTTTTGAGCCGCTCCGGGCGGCGCCTGGGCACCAGCGACGTCCGCAGGCGCCTGCGCGCGTGGGCGGCACGGGCCGGAGTGCCCGGCGGAATATCCCCACACGCGCTGCGACACAGCTTTGCCACCCACCTTCTGGACGGCGGTGCGGACCTGCGCTCGATCCAAGAGCTGCTCGGTCACGCGAGCATCTCGACCACCCAGGTCTACACTCGGGTAGAGTCCGCCAGACTACGAAGCGCCTATGCGCGCAGTCACCCTCGGGCCTGATCGGCGGGAGAAGACCCTGGAGACGAACGTCAAAGCGATCGAGCTGCGCGAACTGTGGCGGCGCTATAAGAAAGATGGAGACACTCGCGCTCGCGAGCGGCTCGTCGTCGCCTATTCGCCCTTGGTCAAGTACGTGGCCGGGCGCACCGCTGCCGGCCTGCCGCCGCATGTAGAGGAGGCCGATCTCGTCTCCTACGGGCTTGTCGGCCTGATCTCCGCGATCGAGCGCTTTGACATCTCGCGCGAGATCAAGTTCGAGACCTATGCGATCACGCGCATCAAGGGGGCGATAATCGACGAGCTGCGCTCGATCGACTGGGTGCCACGCTCGGTGCGAGCCCGCGCACGCGAGATCGAGCGGGCGAACACCAAGCTCGAGCATCGCCTGCAGCGGACGCCCACAGACGAGGAGATGGCGGCCGAGCTCGATCTCACGGTCGCGGAGTTCCACGAGTCGCTGCTCGCAATCTCCCACTCCTCGGTGGCGGCGCTGGATGAGCTGTGGAGCGTCTCGGACTCCAGTGGCGATCAGGTCTCGCTGATGGACACGATCGAGGATCCCAAAGCACCCGACCCTTCGCGTGCCTTGGACGTCGGCGACCTGAAGGACCGCATCGCCGATTCGATCGCCTCCTTGCCCGAGCGCGAGAAGCTCGTGATAGCGCTCTACTACTACGAGAACCTCACCCTTCGCGAGATCGGCGAGGTCCTCGGTGTCACCGAGTCGCGTATCTCCCAGCTTCACACCAAGGCTGTTCTGCGCCTGCGCGGGCGTATGCAAGACGGCTCTTTTGAGGACTAGATGAGTAGTGCCACGGCTGACGTCGTGGTTCTGGGGTTGGGGAAGGGGTTGTAGGCAGGCAGATCGAAGTCGGCGGTGCTGAATACCGACCGTCGACTCTTGGGAGGGCCACGATGGACGCCGACCTCGATCTGCTG
>DATMPT010000195.1:0-6041 GCA_035567355.1 Solirubrobacteraceae bacterium | reverse complement strand
GTTCGCGCTGATGGCTGGCGACGTCGTCGCCGTGGAAGCGCTGGTGGAGCTGAACGGGGAGGCGCGGGAGATGCTGGAGGACCGTGCCCGGCCGATCGTGGTTGCGCGCAGGCGCGCACACGCGGGGGTGGCCGCCGCCGTCGCCCCGGGCAGCGGGGAGCTGGGGGTGATGCTGCCCTACACGCCGCTGCACCACCTGCTCCTCGCCGGCCTTGCGAGTGCGACGGACAACTCCCCCGGGGGCTTGGGCTCTGGCATAGGCGACGCGCCCGCGCTCGTGATGACCAGCGGCAACGTCTCAGACGAGCCGATCGCATACACCGACGAGGATGCGATCGCGCGGCTGGCGGGCATCGCAGACGTATTCCTAACCCACGACCGTCCGATCCACATGCGCACCGATGACTCGGTCGTGCGAGCCACGTCGGTGGGCGCTCCGATCCTGATCCGGCGTTCGCGCGGATACGTGCCCGCGCCGATCGGCCTGCCGATCCCGGCAACGCGGCCTGTGCTCGCGTGCGGAGCCGAGTTGAAGAGCACATTCTGTCTTGCCCGGGGTGAGCGGGCGTGGGTGAGCCACCACATCGGCGATCTCAAGAATTACGAAACGTTGCGCTCCTTCGGCGAGGGAGTCGAGCATTTCCAGAGGCTGTTCGCCGTCGCTCCGGAGGTGGTCGCCCACGACCTGCACCCCGATTACCTCTCGACCCGCTACGCCTTGGAGCGCGAGGGGCTGGAGCCCCTCCCCGTCCAACACCACCACGGGCACCTGGCCGCCTGCCTGGCCGAGCACGGGGAGCATGGGCCCGCCATCGGCGTCGTGTTCGACGGGAGCGGCTACGGCGCCGACGGGACGGTTTGGGGAGGAGAGCTGCTGGTGGGCGGTTTGCGCGACTTCGAGCGCGTCGGTCACCTGCGTGCGGTGCGACTCCCCGGCGGAGACCGGGCGGTGAGCGAGCCATGGAGGATGGCGTGCTCGTGGCTCGTAGACGCCCACGACGGAGAAATACCGCCGGTTCCGAGCTCGTTGGCGGGCAGCGTGAGCGCAGACGCTCCACGGCGCCCCAGCTCGCCGGCGGTTCTCCTAGCACCGGAGCGATGGGAGGCGCTCGCGCGGCTCGCGCGTAGCGAGATGGCTCCACTCACGACCAGCGCGGGACGTCTGTTCGACGCGGTCGCCGCGCTGTGTGGGCTGCGTGCGAGTGTCACCTACGAGGGGCAGGCGGCGATCGAGCTCGAAGCGGCGGTGGACCACTCCGAGCGTGGTCGCTACACGATCTCCCTCGAAGATAGCGATGGCGTGCTCCAGCTCGACCCGCGCGCGGCGATATCCGCGATCGCACGCGAGTGTGCACAGGGAGTGCCGGTCGGAAGCGTGGCCGCTCGCTTCCACAGCGGTCTTGCCCAGGCAATCGCCCTGGCGTGTGGGGAGATAGCGGGCGGTAGAGGTCTGAGCACCGTGGTCCTCTCAGGCGGCGTTTTCCAGAACAGAGTCCTGCTCGAGTCGACGATCGCCGAGCTGGAGCGCGCGAAATTGCGCCCTCTGGTGCACGAGCAGCTGCCGCCGGGAGACGGTGGGATCAGCTACGGCCAGGCGGCTGTGGCAGCGGCGCGGCTGTTCTGAGATGGGCGCTCCAACGTTCTTCGATGTGCCCGAAATGCCAGATCGAGAGCGCAACCGCCCAGGTCGCGACGAACAAGCCGACGACTATGAAGCCGAGCTCGTTGATGTCGATGGTCTCGACCCACCCCCAGAATGGTCCCTGCGCTTCGAGCTTGGAAGCGAGCAGGCCGGCCAGCTCGATCGTGCCGATCAACAGCGCCACCGCCACCGAAAGCCCGGTGATCGCGATGTTGTAGAAAACCTTGCGCACGGGCTTTGAGAGCGCCCAGCCGTAGGCGAAGTTCATGAACGAGCCGTCGATCGTGTCCAGCAGCGACATCCCCGCGGCGAACAGGACCGGCAGGCACAGGACCGCGTAGAAGGGCAGTCCGGCGCCGGCGGCGCCGGCGGCGAGGAACAGCAACGCGACCTCGGTTGCCGTATCGAAGCCGAGGCCAAACAGGGCGCCGATCGGATACATCTTCCAGGGCCTCGAGATAGCTCTGGTAAAGCGCCCGAAAAAGCGGTTCATGAGCCCCCGCGTCTGGAGTTGGCGCTCGAGCTGAGCTTCGTCGTAGTGACCGCTGCGCATCTCGCGAAACACCCTGACAATGCCCCACAGGATCACCACGTTCAGCGCGGCGATTATGTACAGGAACGTGCCCGACACGCCGGTGCCGATCCAGCCGGTGAGGTTGTGCAGCTGGGAATTGTCGCTGCGAATCTGACCGCCGAGCGCCTTTACGCCGATCGCGAACAGGAACGCGAGCATGAAGACGATCGTCGAATGCCCGAGCGAGAAGAAGAAGCCGACGCTCATCGGCCGCTTGCCTTCGGCCATCAGCTTGCGCGTCGTGTTGTCGATCGCGGAGATGTGATCGGCGTCGAAGGCGTGGCGCAGGCCAAGCGCGTAGGCCGTCACGCCGGTACCGGCCGCAAACGCTCCCGATGTGCCGGCGCCGTAGTGGTGAGGCGCGACGACGGCGACCAGGATGAAGAAGCCGATCGCGTGCAGCCCGACCACCACCGTTGCCATCACCGCGACGGTACGCCATTGCGATGAGGTCAGTGAGCCCATTCAGGGCCGGTTTACCCGTGCTTGCCGCGAGCCAATCGCGGCCTCACCCGTGCCGAGAGGCACCACCCGAGAGGCACCACCCCGAGAGGCAGCGCACCTAATGGTGAGTGTGGTGTCCCCGCATCGTGCCCCATGACTGCCAGGTGATGCGCAGGATGACGAGCGTGATCCCGATGCCGATCAGCGGGTCGGCGACCGGCGCACCAAGCGCCACGACGATCGCGGAGGCGATCACGGCAAGGCTGACGTAGGCGTCGGCGTGCGCATGCCGCCCGTCGGCCAGGAGGGCCGGGCTGTCCAGCCTGCGCCCGGCGCTCAGGCGTATGCGCGCCGCGACGAAGTTCCCCGCGTAGCCGATCCCACCGGCGAGCGCGAGTACCGCCAGATGGGTCGGGGCAGAGGGGTGAGCAAGCCGTGCGAGCGCCTCGGCGCCGGCCACGCAGGCGCTGATGAAAATCGCAGCCACGACCGCCAGGCCCGCGCGCCGCTCCGCCACCTGAGAGCCCAGGGCGAACGCGATCCCCAACGGCACAGCGGTCAACGCATCGCCGAAGTTGTGGATCAGGTCGGCCAGCAGGGCGATACTGCCGCTGGCGAGGAACACGATGGTCTGGGCGATCGCGGTAAGCCCAAGGACCGCGAGCGAGAGCAAGACGGCGCGGATCCCCTCCCTGGAGCGCTTGATGGCGTCGTCTATCAGCCCGTGGGAGTGACCGTGCCCGGCGTCACCCGTGTGACGATGAGCGTGCGTGTCGTGCGCATGCATCTCTGCGGTGGCCCTCGATCGCCGTATGAGCCAGGGATGGCGGTGAGGTCCGGTGTGTGGATGGCTGTGTAGGTGCCGGCCGTGGCGATGAGTGTGCGGATCGGCGAGCATCGATCCAAAGCTAGCGTAGGATGCAGACGCCGAGCAGATGGCGATGCGACGCGGTCTGATGCCCGCGGGTTGAGCCTTACGGCTCGATGAGGCCGCGGCGGATCGCGTAGCGGGTGAGCTCGACGCGGTCACGCATGCCGAGCTTCTCGAGCATATTGGCGCGGTGACGCTCGACGGTCTTCTCGCTGATCGTCAGGGCCTCGGCGATCTGGTGGTTGTTGTGCCCCTCGGCGATCAGCTTGATCACCTGCAGCTCGCGCGGGGTGAGGGGATCGGGATGGTCCTCGCTCGGTTTGGCAAGGTAGTGGCGGATGACCTCCGTGATAACTCCAGGGTAGAGAAACGATTCGCCGCGCACGGCGGCGCGGCAGGCGCGCACGACGTCGCGGTCGGCGAGCGACTTGAGTACGTAGCCGCTGGCGCCGGCGTGGAGCGCTTCATAGAGGAACTGCTCGTTGTCGTGCATCGAGAGCATCAGGATCTTTAGGGCAGGGCGTTGGCGGTGGATCTCGCGGGCGGCATGCAGCCCGGTAATACGCGGCATCGAGATGTCGAGGATCGCGAGGTCGAGCTCGTGGTGGACAAGCGCCAGCTGAATGGCCTGGAGGCCATCGCTGGCTTCGGCGCAAACCACGAGGTCAGGCTCGTTCTCGAGCACCAGTCGCAAGCCTTGACGTACTACGGCGTGATCGTCGGCGAGCAGGATGTTGGTCTTCAGGCCAGCCATGCGATCTCACCGTGGAGTGGAATCGTCAGCCGCACCTCGGTGCCGGCACGCGGCGCGCTGGTGATGTGCAGGGCGCCGCCGACGAGGCTGGCGCGCTCGCGCATGCCGCGCACCCCGCCGCCTTCGTGGCTCACCTGGCGCATGCCGCGCCCGTCGTCGCGCACACTCAGCGTGAGGTGATCCTCGCTCGCCTTTAGGGAGATGCCGATGCTGGCTGCATGGGCGTGACGGATGGCGTTGGTCATGGCCTCCTGGGCGACGCGGTAGACCACGAGCTCGCGCTCGGGCGACTGCGGCGCGAGGTCCTCGGGGATGTGGCAGTGGACACGCAGGTCAGACTGCTCGCGAAGCCGCCGCGAGAGGGCAAGCAACCCTCCGGCGAGGCCGAGGTCCTCCAGTGGCTCCGGGCGCAGGCGCTGGGCAATGCGGCGAACCTCGTCGATGCTGGCCCGCGTCGTCTCGAGCAGCTGCTCGAGCGGCTGCTCCAGCTCGGGCGGTGCCTCGCGGGAGACGCGCGCCAGGCCCAGCAGCACCCCCGTGAGGGTTTGGCCGACTTCGTCGTGAAGCTCCTGGGCCACTCGCAGCCGCTCGCCCTCCTGGGCAGAGAGTGCCCGTCGCGTGCTCTGCAGCCGCTCGCCCTCGAGCTGGTCGAGCATCTCGTTGTAGGCCTGCGCAAGCTCGGCGGCCTCGGAGGGAGCGCTCGGAATCTCCACCCGCTCTCCTGACTGCACCGGATCGACGCGCCGCAGCAGCGTCGGGAGGTGGGTCAAGGGGGAAAGCGCTTTGCGCAACAGCAAGGCATTGGCGATTAGCGTGACGGCCAGGGTGACCGCGAGGATGGCGGCGTCATCGGAGGCGATATGGGCGAACGGGGGCGGCAACACGATGGCGACCGCGACCGCCATCGTCGTCACAACGGCGGCATTCAGGGCGAGAACACGCCAGAAGAGTGGAATGTAAGAGCGAGGCGCCAGCCGCAATGCGCGACGGCTCACGGCGGCGGCGAGCGGGTTTGGCCCAACCTCTGGGCTGCGCACCGACGTATCGTCGCGATCCTCGACAACGGTCTCTGCGGTGCTGGCTTGTTCGCTTGCTGTGTGCACCCACCGTCACGCTAGCGTGCTCGAGCATGCCGATCCAACGATGATGGGGTCTCGCCCTCATGGTGGCAACGCCCGTCGTGACCGAACATGTCCAACGTGACCGGACATGGCTGTGACCGGCCGGCGGCAAATGATCCTCGAGCGCCGGCTGGGGCCAAGCGGTGACTCCCCTCTCTCCACCACTGGGTGGGCACCGTAGCGGTAGGAGCCAGTCCTGCGGTGTAGGCACGGGATGGATCCCTAGCCTGCACCGCCTAAGAATGACCTTCTAAATACCGATCGCACCGCCGATGTGAGCGCCAGGGCCATCCCCGCAACGGCGAGCGGAGCCGGGAGCCGTGCGATGCGTGATCCGCGGCTGGTGCTGGCGCCTAACGGCTGCCGGCATGCGCGGAGGCCATCTCCCCCTCGGGGGAGCTCGGCTCTGAGCCATACAGCGCGCGCGTCAAGAGCTGCCACAGGATTGCGCGCTCCTCGGGATCGAGTCCCTGGAGGACCTCATCCTCGATTCCTTCTTGTGCCTTCTCGGCGCTCTTTAGCGCTCGGTGTCCGCTGGCGGTGAGCTCGACAAGGTGGCGCCTGCGATCGTCGGGGTCGCGCGTACGGGCGATGTGCCCGCGGTCCTCCAGCTCGTTGAGCAGCAGCACGACGTT
>DATMPT010000194.1:0-3568 GCA_035567355.1 Solirubrobacteraceae bacterium | reverse complement strand
GTGTGCACGCCCACGGCGTCGAAGGACCCCTTGGCCCCATCGCCGTAGAGCTGGGAGAGGAATTCGTAGTCGTTGCCGGTCAGGCCCCCGAGCACCACGGTCGCGTTTGGGTCGGCGGCCTTGACCGCGGGATAGGCAGCTTTCAGGAGAGCCGCATATGCGGCGGGCTCGGGACCGCTCGCCCACCAGAGCGAGTCGTCCTCCTCGTTCCAGATCTCCCACGCGGCGACGCGGCCGGCGAAGTGCTTGGCGATCACCCCGATGAAGCGACCATAGTCGCCCGGGTTGCGTGGGGGCATCACGGGATTGCTCGAACCAGACTCCCATTGGGGGGTGTTGACCACGTCGAGGATCACCTTGGTGCCCTTGGGCAGGGCGGCCAGGCCCGCCTCGAGGGCGCTCACTTGCGGCTGGTTCAGGTGGCCTGGACTGGGTTCGAACGTCGACCAGGGCACGAATCCGCGCACCCAGCCCACTCCCAGGCCGGACAGTTGGCCGTCGCTTTGTGGCGATAGGCCTGTCGGGCCGTTGACGACCACGCCTGTTTCCACACCCAAGGCGGGCGACTGAGCAAGCGCGAGCATCGTCATCAGAGCCGCAATCGGGGCGATGGCCACGCGCAAGAGGCCCGGCGGACGTCGCATCCGCTGTGGTCGCATCCGCTGTGAGAAGCCGCATGGACGTATCCTCCGGCCAGGGAGACCGAACGGACGACGGGCAGAGATGGCTGGGCGGGGCATCCTCACGTTGTAGGGATCGACCGCGGGCCCGCGGGCCTCGACAGACAACCGTCCACAATCGATCGTTTGTCGATTGTCCCCTAGCATTCGCCCTGTAACGCCCCCGGAGGGGTGGCAGAGCGGTTGAATGCACCGGTCTTGAAAACCGGCAGGCGGGCGACCCCCGTCTCGGGAGTTCGAATCTCCCCCCCTCCGCTTGAAGACGCCAGAAACCCTGACCTACGAGGTGACAGACCGCATCGCCCGGATCACGCTCGACCGCCCCGAGCGCGGCAACGGCATCACGCGCCTGCTCATCGCCGAGCTCGAACAGTGCGTCGAGCAGGCAGACCTCGATCCGGCGGTGCACGCGATTCAGCTCTCTGGGAACGGCAAGGGCTTTTGTGGCGGGTATGACCTCGTCGAGAGCGCCGAGGGCCAGGGCCGTCTCGGCGAGGAGGGTCTCTCCCAGCCGCCGGCCGGCTCACCCTTGGACCCGGCTGTGATGGCGGCCAACCACGATCCTTCGGGCACCTGGGACCCGATGGTGGACTTCGCGATGATGAGCCGCAATGTGCGCGCCTTCATGTCCTTGTTTCATTGTGGCAAGCCAGTCGTGTGCAAGGTGCATGGGTTCTGTGTCGCCGGCGGCACTGACATGGCGCTCTGCTCGGACCTGCTCGTGATCGCGGCAAACGCGAAGATCGGCTATCCGCCGGCGCGTGTGTGGGGCTCGCCTACGACCTCGATGTGGATACACAGGCTCGGCCCCCAGCGCGCCAAGCGCCTCTTGTTCACGGGCGACTGCCTCTCGGGCACCGAGGCTTTGGAGTGGGGCCTTGCGATCGAGGCGCCTGAGCGGGAGCAGCTCGACCAGCGCACCGAGATCCTGCTCGAGCGGATAGCGCATGTGCCGGTCAACCAGCTGCGGATGATGAAGCTGTTGGTCAACCAGTCGCTCTATGCACAAGGCTTGTACAGCACGCAGGCGCTCGGGACCTTGCTCGACGGTGTCGCCCGCCACACCCCCGAGGGCTTCGCATTTCAACAGCGCGCAATGCGGGCCGGCTTCCGCGAGGCCGTGCGCGAGCGCGATGAGCCGTTTGGCGATTCGGGTCCCTCGACGTTCAAGGGGTAGCGAGGGCCGGGTAGCCACCGCCGGTCGAGCTCTCAGAAAGGCACTCCGCCGAGCCACCGGCCGGCCGAAAGGCCATGCGGCACCCCGGTTCCTGCTGATTATTCAACTCAAGCACACAAATCAAATACCAAGATTTTCTCGCATTGTGCGCTAAGCTACGCAAACTGGTAGGCAGTTTCGGGCAGCACGACGAGACATAGGGACATAAGCAGTGGCCAGCTACCGGACATTGCGCAAACCGTCGAAAAACGGGCTGAGCGGGACGTTGCGAAGACGAGCCTTCACTGGGGGGCACTGATGGATCGCACCGCACGAGGCGTCTTGGATATCGCTCGAAGCGTGCTAGCCGAGCTCGACCTCGAGCTCGTACTCAACCGGGTGCTCGAGTCCGCGCGCGAGCTAACCGATGCGCGCTACGCCGCGCTCGGTGTGCTTGGCGGTCCGCGAACCGAACTGGAGCGCTTCCTCACACTCGGGATCGAGGAGTCCGAGCGCGAGAGCATCGGGGTCTTGCCACGCGGTCGTGGGGTGCTCGGCGAGCTGATCCAACACCCGCGGGCTCTGAGGCTGGCGGACATCAGCGAACACCCCGGCTCATACGGCTTCCCGCATGGCCATCCGCCTATGCGCAGTTTCCTGGGGGTACCAATCCTGATCGATGGGACTCCTTTCGGCAATCTCTACCTGACCGAGAAGCAACACGGAGCGCAGTTCACCGGGGCGGACGAGGAGGCCCTAACGATGCTCTCAGAGCTCGCTGGCTTCGCGATCGACCACGCGCGCCGCTACACCGGCACGCGCGAGCACCGCGACGAGCTGCAGCGAACCGTGGCCGCGCTCAATGCCACCACCCAGATCGCGCGGGCGGTCGGAGCGGAGACAGACCTCGACGTGATCCTCGAGCTCGTCGCCAAGCGCGGTCGCGCCTTGGTCGATGGACGCTTGCTCGTGATCGAGCTCATCGAGCGCGGTCGCTTGGTGGTGGCCGCCGGTGCCGGGGAGCTCCCTGCCGGCTTGCTCGGCAAGCAGGTGCCGTTGGGTGACTCGGCGGCAAGTGCCGCGTTGCGCACGCGGCGCGCTCAGCGTTTGCAGGAACCACTCACGCGGGCGCGCTTTGAGGAAAACGGGCTAGGCACGCTCGACGTAGAGGCCAACGGTGGCTTGATCGTGCCGCTTGTCTTCCAAAACCACTCTTATGGCGTGCTCGTGGCAATCGACCGCCTCCACCACGGCCCCGAGTTCACGGCGGACGACGAGCGCTTGCTGGAGGCATTCGCGGCTAGCGCGGCGACGGCCGTGGCCACCGCCCAGTCGGTTGCCTCCGAGCGCCAGCGCCAGCGCCTAGCGGCGGCCGAGGCCGAACGCCAGCGCTGGGCACGCGAGCTGCACGACGACACCCTGCAGAGCCTCAGCGCCCTGCGCGTCGGGCTCTCAACAGCCAAGCGCTCGGGCAAGCCTAAGACTTTGGAGGCGGCGGTAAGCAGCGCGATCGACCATCTCGAGGAGGGCATCACCAACCTACGTGCCCTGATCACCGACCTGAGGCCTGCCTCACTCGACGAACTTGGGGCTGCGGCGGCGATCCAGGCGCTATGCGAACGGGCCGAGCGCCAAGGCATCGACGTGGACGTGAGCATCGATCTCGCCTATGAGCAAGGCCGAGAGAGAGGGCGCCATCTCCCCGAGATATAGACGGCCATGTATAGGATCG
>DATMPT010000193.1:0-4370 GCA_035567355.1 Solirubrobacteraceae bacterium | reverse complement strand
ACGACCGTGCGTTTCCACGCTTCCGAGCATGCCAGGATGCTCACCTGCAACCCGTTCGTGGGGTCAGTATCGAGCAGCGAGGTCGGTGACGCCGAGAACTTCAGCGTGATTTCCTTGGATGCGAGGGTCCCACCCGTGTTGTTGAGGTCGGCCTCGCGAGAGATCGTGTCCCCGGCAGCGATGTTCGTCGCCCCGGTGAGCATGTCGTTCGTCGGGCCCACGGCGAGTTTGATCGTGCCGGAGGTGATCGGCTGCCCACCAGCCGTCACGGTATCCGTGAAGGTCGCGAAGGCGCCCCCGATGAGCACGCCGACGGCACCGAGAACCAGCGCGACCGAGAGGACGATCCTCCGCCCGCTTCGGTGCCGGTAATCCGTCTGATCTGTTTGTTGGTATCTCGTCATGACTGCTCCTGGGGGCCGTGGTCTAGGCTCGATTGCTCTCGTCCACGCGGGGGTTGACTGCCGGGAGACGGTTGCGTGAGTTCTGATCAATTGCGTCCCGAAACGGCCACCCACCGGAATAACGGGAGCATCCCCCGAATGGTGTAGACGGATGTACTACTAATCGAATATCGACTGCCGGCTTTGCGGCGGTGAATCCTCGGGTAGGGTTCGCCGCGCAGTCCGAGGTCTACGCAGCCCGAGGTCCAGTGAGTGGCGTCGCCGACATGCGCGGAACATGTACTCGAAAACCGGTAGTGGGCTTCAGTGGCGGGCCGCCGAGGCCGATACGGGCTGCATGCAGAGCAACGGTGGGCGGCTCGGAGGTGTGGACGCGAGCGATCGCCGATCCAGCGCAAAAGCTAGCCGCGACGGAAGCGTGCGCGACTACCTCACTACCAAGCACCCGGTCAGCGATAGCGACGGGCAGCTCGTCGGAGTGGGCGTGATCTCCGTCGATATCACTGCCCGGAAGGACGTGGAGAACCGACTCCAAGAGGCTGAGGATCGGTTCCGCGGAGCCTTTGACTCGGCGGCGATCGGGATGGCGCTCGTCGCTCCCGACGGTCGTTGGCTACAGGTGAATCCCGCACTCTGCGAGCTGGTCGGCTACTCCGAAGACGAGCTGCTCGGCGGGACCTTCCAGGGAATCACGCACCCCGATGATCTCGACGCCGATCTTGCGTTCGTCCGCCGGACGCTCGCCGGAGAGATCCAGACCTACCAGATGGACAAGCGCTACTTCCACAAGCTCGGTCAAATCATCTGGATTCACCTCAGCGTGTCCCTGGTGCGCGACTCTGATGGTGTGCCCGCCTACTTCGTCTCCCAGATACAGGACATCAGCGAGCAGAAGCGCGCCGAGCAGCTATCCGAGCAGCTTCGCCACTCACAGAAGCTGGACGCCCTGGGACGACTCGCAGGCGGCGTGGCGCACGACTTCAACAACATGCTCACGGCAATCAAGGGTTACAGTCAACTGCTGCTCGACGGCCTCCCGCAAACCGATCCGCTGCGCTCACCAGCGGAACAGATCAGCCGAGCCGCTGAGCAGGCCGCAGCCCTTCCTCGCCAGCTCTTGGCGTTCAGTCGAAAGCAGGCAGCACAGCCAGAGATGGTCGACGTGAACGAGGTCGTCTCAGGCTCCAGCGACATGCTGCGCCATCTCCTTGGCGAGGCTGTCGAGCTCAGAGTCATCGCCAATGCCCAAGCCGCCCAGGTGCTGATCCATCCCGGGCATATCGAACAGTCCCTCCTCAACCTGGCCGTCAATGCGAGTGAGGCGATGCCCAAGGGTGGAATCGTGACGATCACGACGAGCAGCAGTGACTTGGACGAGCGGGCGGCCGCGGAGTGCGGCGGTCGGGTCGGGCCGCACGTGGTGCTCACGGTCGCCGATCGCGGCGAGGGCATGGACGCCGACACGAAGGCGAAGATCTTCGAGCCGTTCTTCACCACGAAGGCAAAAGGAACTGGGCTCGGCCTATCAACGGTATACGGCATCGTGCGGGCAAGCCGGGGTCACATCCGAGTGGAGACCCAAGCCGGGGAGGGCTCCACCTTCGAGATCTGGCTGCCACGCGCGGACGGGAACGCGACGCGTGAAGCAGAAATGCCGCTTGAACATGCCACAGTCGCGGCTGTCGCCGGCACGGTTCTCCTAGCAGAGGACGAGCCCCTCGTGCGCGAACTGGCCGTCGACGTGCTCGAGGGCAGCGGATACCGGGTAATGCCGACAGCCAACGGCGAGGAAGCGCTGGCGCTCTGCGAGGGCAGCACACACGCGATTGATGTATTGGTGACGGACATGGTGATGCCTGGAATGGGAGGGCGCGAGCTCGCCGAGCGGGTGCTTGCCCAGCGCCCCGATACGCGCGTGGTGCTGATGTCCGGCTACACCGAGGAGCCCCGAAGCGTCGGCCATGAGGGCACTGTTGCAGCCCCGATGTTTCTTCAGAAGCCCTTCGCGGCAAAGGCTCTGCTCGAATGCGTTGCCGAGTCCGTCCAACGGGGGGAGCGATCTCGTCACGAGGGCCCGGTGGACGTAGGGAACATCGCGACCTGTCTGGTAGCAGACGATCATCCAGCGGTCCTCGACTCCGTGTGCCGCTACCTCGGCCACAACCGTTTCGACGTCGTCGCCCGTGCTATGCGGGGAGACGACGCCCTCGAACTGATTACGCGAGAACGGCCGGCCATCGCCCTGCTCGACGTCCGCATGTCAGCGCTTACGGGCATAGAGGTTGCCCGACGCGCCTCCCGGGTTGCCCCGGAGACTCGGATCGTTCTTTTCACCGGCTACGGCGACCGCACAATGCTCGAGCAGGCACTCGACGCCGGGGCCAGGGGGTTCATCCTCAAGGAGGCATCGATGCCGGAGCTGCTGCGCGCGCTTACGATCGTCGCGAGCGGCGGCACATACGTCGACCCAGAGCTCGCAGGCGTCCTCGCATCAGGACACACCGCACTGGCGCTTTCCCCGCTTACTCCCCGCGAGCAACAGATACTCGGCCTCGTCGCCGATGGTATGACCAACGACAGGGCTGGTGAGCAGCTCGGCATCTCACCCGAGACCGTTCAATCGCATGTACGCAACGCGATGGCGAAGCTTGACGCGGACACACGCACGCAAGCAGTTGCGACGGCATTCCGGCGCTCGCTGCTCGCTTAGCTCGTCGCTATCACAAACCCGCGTGGTCGCGGTCGCGAGGTCGGGAACGACGGTCGCCGGGCGCCGGCTTCGGCATGGACGACCTCCTGGTGTCGTAGCAGGCGGTCACTTGCTGGCCGCAGGCAGCTAGTACCAGCACTTCCCGATGAGACCGCCGGAGGCCGAATCCGACGTCGTCACTCCGCCAGGCCCGCCGCTCGCAGCGCATCGTCATGATCGAGATAGGTACGGACGCGCGACAGCTTCTCGCCACGAAACTCGGCGACAAACCCATGCGACGCAGCGACCGGTGCGCCGCTGCCTCTTCCACGTCCCTCGGCTCGACCGAGCACCAGCACGCCCTCGCCGAGATCGCGAAACTCGTCACCGAATAGACGCAGCTCCTCCCAGGTGTCGCGGATCTCGCCGAGGTAGGTTTCGATCCCCTCGCGTCCCCGGTAGCCGCCTCCCTCGACGTTCCCGGGAAGCGCCGGGAACCATTCGAAGTCCGGGGTCGTGAGATCGGCGATGAGGTCGACATCGCGCCGGTTGAAAGCGTCTATCGCTCGCTTGATGATCTCTACGTTCGGCTGCGGCGTCGCCTCCGCTGTCAGACCCACGGCTTCGAGGGCCTGCTCCATCTCTTGATACAGGCAGATACGGATGAGCTTGCGATTGCGAACGGTGAATACAAGGGTGCTTCTCGCCGAAACCTCGATCCCGTCCCGGCCGCGCTGGTGGGCTACGTTCGGAACGACGACCGAGTCCCCGGCGACTATGAAGCGGTCTGGCTTTATTTCGATGAAATCGAAGGCCTCGAAGTAGCCCTCGTAAAAGCGCAGGGCTTGGTCGATCCCGCGATACACGTCCGCGAGCCATCCCCGCGACGCGGACCAGTCGAGCTCCATGTCGGGGTCAGCAACGGTCCGCAACGTTTCGACGTCGCGCCGTGTATAGGCGTCAAGTGCCTTCCGCACGAGCTTCACGTTCTTGTGCGACATCGTTACTCCCTCGAATAGGGGGTCGTGGACTCGCTTGACATCTACCAGTGAGTATCGCGCAGGCGTCGCCATGGTGGCTGGGACGCCGGCGTATAGTCCCCGAGGCAATCCACGACCCGATTGGAGGACGTCATGGCCAAAGATGCGGCGACTGTCGCCCCGAACGTATACACGGTGTTATTTGAGAATGAGCGGGTCCGGCTACTGGAAGCGCGCCTGAAACCGGGTGACAGCTCGGCGCTGCACTCGCACCCGGATTACCTCATCTACAACCTC
>DATMPT010000192.1:0-2988 GCA_035567355.1 Solirubrobacteraceae bacterium | reverse complement strand
TGTTCCAGGCGAACGTGTCAGATCCGACGACCTCGGTGCTGCCGGAATCGATTGTGGGACGCCTGCGAGGGCGAGAAGACGTGGTGGAGGCGACGCCTTTGCTTTTGATCGTGGAAGGAATAGAGAGCGTTCCCTCAGCGGTTGTGTTCGGGGCGCAACCAACAAGCTTCTTCTCCAAAGCACTCGTGGTCGTGCGTGGCTCGCGACCGGCGAGCTGGCAGACAGAAGTGCTTCTCGGAGACCGGCTTGCCGGAGCACTACGTGTCCCGCCTGGGGAGACGTTGAAGGTCAAGGGTCGCCCCTATCGCGTAGCTGGGATCTATCACTCGGGCATCTCCTTCGAGGACTCTGGCGCGGTGCTCGGCCTGGCTCAGGCACAGGCACTCGAGGCACGGCCCGGCGAGGAGACGAATGTGATCGTGCGACTGGCACCTGGGGCCAAGGCCGAAGCTACGGGGAGGGCAATCGAACGGAGCTTTCCGGGGACACAGGCGATCGACACTCCCGAGCAGGCGCTGCGGGCCGGGGCCAACGGCACGCTCATCTCCAAGGCGATCCTGGTGATCGTGGCGATCGCGATCATCGTCGGGGTGATCGGCGTGACGAACACAATGGCGATGGCGATCGCCGAGCGCAGGACCGAGCTTGGGCTGTTGAGCACCGTGGGCTGGTCGCCGCTGCGTGTGGCCAGCCTGATTCTGGGCGAGGGGATCGCAGTCAGCGTGATCGGGGCCGCGGCCGGCCTGCTCGTGGGTGTGATCGGCGGCGATCTGCTGGTGCGGGCGCTTGGCGTGAGTAGTTACGTGTCCCCTTCGGTGACCGCTTGGGGCCTGGGGCGGGGGCTGCTCGTGGGGGTCGCGATCGGCGTGCTCGGCGGCATCTACCCGGCGTGGCGGGTGACGCGGATGGCGCCGCTAAAGGCACTGTCGGGAACCTGAGCACGGCCCTATGACAGCTGTCGCCATACTCGCGCCAAAGTCATAGGCTGGGAGCATGCACTGGCTGGTGGACGGCATGAACGTGATCGGGACCAAGCCCGACGGGTGGTGGGAGGACCGCCATGGGGCGATGGTGCGACTCGTGGACATGCTCGAGCGGTGGGCGGCCTACGGCGGCGAGGACGTGACGGTGGTATTCGAGCAGCCACCCAAACCGCCGATCAAGTCGAGCGTGATCGCGGTGAAGCACGCCCCCCGGCCAAAACGCGACTCCGCCGACGATGAGATAGTGCGGTTGCTAAAGGAGGAGCCGGAGCCGGGGATGGTGCGAGTGGTGACATCCGATCATTGGTTGTCTGACAGGGTCCACGCAGAGGGGGCCAGCGTCGAGTCCGCGGAGTGGTTTCGAGGACAGATCGAAGCGGCATAGGCACCCGCTCGTAGCCAGACTGGCTGGGCAGGGCTGCAGGCCAAACGCGGCTGCGTGGACCCCGCGGCGGCTCATAGCACCGGCCGGGCGACTCATAGCACTGACGGCGACCACAGCACCGGCGAACGACTCATAGCACCGGCAGCGACTCACAGCGCCGGCGGCAACTCACAGCACCGGCGGCGGGTCACCCTCGGCGCTCGCCGCCAAAGCCGGGTCCCACTTGCACACCAGACAGGCGTGATGGAAGGCGGAGCGGGCGAACTCGAGCGCGTGGGCGTGGGGATCGGGCGCAGCGCAGACATCGTCCCAATCGAGCACATACTCGCCGAGCTCCGCGTCCCAGCGCGCGGCGGCGGGCGAGAGCTCGGTGGAAGCGAAACCATCGGGCGCTGGGTGGGCGTAGGCGTAGAAGGCGGGCCGTTCGTAGCGGGCGTCTCCCGGCCACCAGCCTACGGCGACCTCCTGCGAGTCCATGGCGTTGCGCATGATGAAGTCCTCAGACGGCGGATCGGCGGGCAAGCCCGAGAAGAGGTTGACGGCCAGGTCGAACGAGCCCCACCACGCGTTGACAGGCGTGGAGCGCCCGCGATAAGGCGCGCGGAACGCGGCCAGGACCAGCGCGGCTTGGGTGGCGGCGACGAAGTAGGAAGCCACTTGGGAGGGGTCGTAGCGAAAGTGTTCTGAGTCCTCGTCCAGCGGCACGCTCCAGGAGACCTCCTGCGGCTTGGGATCGATCTCGAGCGGACCGGCGAAGGTGCGTATCCCCCCAAGCAGCTCGCGCGTGACATCGCCGACGGGCCGGTTGGGGGTGAGCGCAACACGTATGACATGCCCGTCACTGTGCTCGGCGAAGGCCTCGTGGGCGTGAAGGTCGAGCCCCGCGACCAAAGACCCCGAACCGTCGGGGGCGGGGAGGGCGAGCGTCTCCCAGCCGCGCGCGCTCAGATGCAGGGCAGCGTGCTGAAGCTGGGGCTCGGGTGGCGCCAGCGCGACCGCCAGCTTGCCCAGAACCTGGGTGTGCGCGTGGAGCGTGTCGCGGGTCTCTCGCCACTCGCTGTAGGGGAGCACCGGCCAAGAGGGAGCCATACCCAGACGGTACTACCCGCGGTCGCGCCGTGTACACCTCTAACCTCGATTTGGTCATGATCGAGAGAAAATAAACATTTCATCTATTGGGGCCAACGTTGACTGGTTGGCGCAATACATGTTTGACTTCCGCCTCGATGATCGACTGTTACGCACACATTTCATTCTTCACCGGTCGCGGGACGTCCCTCGACCGGCGCTTGGGGCGCTGAGCTTTGCCCACGAAGGATCGCGCAGCCCCCCACGAGGGCCGTCGAGACGAGCGCAGGCAGATCACCGAGATGCAACGGACACGCATACTCGAGGCCATGACCGAGATCGTGGCCGAGCGCGGACTGCACGGCACGACGATCGCGGCAGTTGCCAAGCAAGCGCGGGTCTCGCGGCTGACGTTCACCGAAGAGTTCGGCAGCGTCGAGCAGGCGTTCGTGGCCCTGGTGGAGCAGGTCACCGAATGGCCGGCCAACCTGATTGCCGAGGCGTTCCAGGCGGGCGACTGCTGGCGAGCCGGCATCCTCGCGGGTCTCGAGG
>DATMPT010000191.1:0-3000 GCA_035567355.1 Solirubrobacteraceae bacterium | reverse complement strand
GAACGCGATCGTCGCCGTCGATTCGTATCGCTTTGGTGTGAGAAACGCGAAGGCGGCCCCGCACACCAGCGTGGCGAGGAACACCAGAAGCACCGTCAAGCGGCCCTTCCAGATGATTCTCCAGACGTCTGTCAAATCCATGCACTGCCTCCTGCGTGACACATGTCTTGGCACCGCCCGCGGTGGACGATCCGAGCTGCCTGCTCCGCGAAACGGGTCATAGTTATGGAGAGAGCACTAGCTGCAGCCGGCCAAAGCTGCCTAAGCATATAGTCACCCTTATGCTCGAACGGGACGACCGCACGCTCAGTCCAGTCCTGCATGTTGGATACTCCCACACCTTGAGCTACATCGCCCGGGAGTCGCTGCTGGGCTTGCGCGAGGCCGGCTGGCCCATCCACGTCGCCTGTCCGGAGGACGACTGGACCCGCCGTATCCACGAGGACGGCTTTCAGGTCTGGAATATCCGTTTGCCCCACCGCGCCTCGGTGGCGCAAGCAATGGTTGGAGCGTGGGACCTCTTGCACACGCTTCGCAACAGACGCTTCGGCCTGGTGCATACGCACAATGCTCATCATGGCGTGATCGGCCGTCACGTGGCGCGGGCGTTGGGAGTCCCATCCGTGCATACCTGGCGCTACAACCCCGTTGACGCGTCGAATCGACGCGCAATCCAGGCAGCTTACAGTCTCGCCGAGGGAAGCGCGGCGCGTGCTGGTAACTATGTGTTCTTCCAGAATGCCGACGATATGGCGTTCGCCCTGGGGAGACGGATAGTCCCGGAAAAGCGCGCGATGCTCGTGGGCAACGGGATCCGGATCGAGCACTATGAGCGGCACACTCGAGACCCCGCGACCACCCGCGCGCAACTCGGTGTGGCCCGCGATGCCGAGCTGATCCTCTGTATCGCGCGGATGGCCGAGCGCAAGGGCATTCCCGACCTGATCGACGCGTTCGCCCTGCTGGCGCCAGAGCGCCCCACGAGCGAGCTCGTGTGTCTCGGCTCGGGTCCCCACCGGCCACGCTTCGAAGCGCAGGCGCGGAGTCGGGGCCTGGCTGCGCGCGTACATTTCGCGGGTCAGCGCGACGACGTTCCCGACGTGCTCGCGGCGAGCGACGTGCTGGCGCTGACCTCCTCGCGAGAGGGTGTGCCGCGGGCGATCATGGAGGCCATGGCAGCCCGGGTCCCGGTGGTCGCCACTGACGTCGTGGGGACACGCGCAATCGTGCAGGACGGCCAGACGGGGCTTCTCGTTCCCTTTGCATCGCCGCGCGCAATTGCGCGCGCGATCGCCCGCATCATGGACGACCAAGAGCTGCGCGTCCGGCTGACCGCGGAGGCATACGCACGCCTCGTGCGAGATTGGCACCAGAGCTTTGTCGTGGAGCGCATGGATATGCGATATCGCGAGCTGCTCCCGTCACGCGCCCTGGCGAGCTGATCGCCTCATTCGATCTCGAGCGCAGTCGATCCGACGAGGCGAAACGACCGGGCGAGGATCCAGTCCAGGCGCCGCCAGCCCAGCAGCCGGCCGAGGACCGGCATCGCCTGGGCCCGTGCGCGTAGGTAGTCGGCCTCGTCGTGGCGAACGCGCCGCCCGCTTCCCAGTATTCGTTCGACCTGCCTCAGCGGGCGGTAGTGGCAGTACTGGTCGATCCAAGCGAGTTTCGCCGCGGTCCAAGCACGCCGTCCTCGCACCTCGTGCTTATAGCTCCCGAGTCCCGCGGAGCGCAAGATCAAGACGTAGGCGAACCGTAGGGCGTTCGGCGGCAACCGATGCGCAAACGGGATCCCGATGTGGACCTCTCGCAAGATCTCCACAGTGGGGAACTGGTGGTACATACGACCGCCGTTGCGCAGGACGCGATTGAGCTCCGCGGCCACGCGGTCGAGATCCTCGACGTGCTCGATCACCTCGTCGGAGACGATGACGTCGAAGGAGCCCTCGTCGAAGGGCAGGCGACCGTCGGGAGCGATGCGAACGATTACACCGGCGTCAACCAGCTCGTCCAGCTCCGCGTCCTCCCAGGCACTTCCCTCGTAAAACACCTCCGCACCGACGCACTTGACACCCGCCTGGCGCAGCAGGCGGACCTTTTGGCCCAGACCACAGCCGAAGTCGAGCACCGTCATCGCCTCGCCGTAGCGCTCTCGCTGACGCATCACATAGTCGAGGAAGTAGCGCTCGTCAGCCGTCTGAGGTTCGAGCCGATGGCTCTTCCCGGCGCCGCAGGTGACTTCGTCTGAGCTGAGGCTTACCCCCATTTGGCCGATGATCGCCGTGGGCAGGGTGGATTGTGTGTCCAGGAGGTTATCCGCGCGATGAGCTGAGGGCTGCTTGCCCGCCCGAGGCGCGGAGCTTGCGCACTCCTCTGAAGACCTTGCCGGCCCTTTGACGGTCGCGTGGCAGCAGCCCTCCCACCAACAGCAACGCCAGCGCGTACGCCGCGCTGCCGCCCGCGAGTCCAAGGATCAAGCCGGCGGGCTCTGGAGTGAGGCCGTCCAGGCCGTGAGACACCGCGAAGCCGAGCACATATGCGACCGCCAGCCCCACGATTTGACGCGCGGGCCAGAGACTCAGCAGCGGAGTGTGGATGTGCGGTCGCGTGGCGAGCGACTGGAGGATCAATTGAACAAGCCCTCCCAGCACCATCGCGATAGCCATCCCCGAGATGCCCAGCCACAGCGACAATCCGACGCCCGTCGCGATCGTGACCGACAGCCTGGCCAGGGCAACGAAGGTCGTGGCAAGCGGTCGGTTGACCGCCACCAGGGCAAAGGCCTGCATACTTCCGGTGCTCAGCAGGGCGGGTAGGACGAGCAGGATCGCCAGCGTCGTGGCGCCACGCTCGAATCCGGGGCCGTAGAGAGACATGACGCCGCTGGCGGCTCCGCCGGCGACCGCCGCCGGGAACAAGAGGCCCGTCGCCGCATAGCGAACCGAGTCCATCAGCGCACGATCGAAGCCCTCGCGATCCCGGGCGCCGTGGCGTTCTACG
>DATMPT010000190.1:0-4591 GCA_035567355.1 Solirubrobacteraceae bacterium | reverse complement strand
CCTTGTTGGCCCCTGGGACCTTCGTGTAGGCGCAGCGGAAATGCTCGGGGGCGGAGACCGGCTCCGAGCCGGCGAAGCCACCGTTTGTGGCGTTGCTGTAGACGGTCACGTACTGAAGCGTCGCGGGCTCGGGGACGGCCGGGAGCGGCACCGGATTCGGTTCGCCCGTGCGCGGATTCCCGGTTGAGCCTTGACTCACGCCCTCTGAGCCTGAGGCATCCGAGCCGGCTGCTGTCGTGACGAGCGAGGAGCTCATCTCGCGCTGGTCTTTGAGCCCGACGCTGGGGTCTTCCTGGACCGTCGCCGTGTCGCGGTTGTCGTGGATCGTGGACTCGAGCTTGACGCGCTTGGCGGCGCCGATCAGCTGCGCCGCCGTGGGCAGCCAGCCCCCGTGTTCCACACACGTCTGGCTCGCCCAGAAGTAGTTGTTCTGCCCGATCTGCAGGTTGGTGACCGGATAGGGAGAGGTTTCAAGGCACCAGGTTCCGAGGTTGACCGTCGTCGGAGGGCAGGCCGACAGGTCGCTGACGGTCATGCTGCCGACCTTGCTCGCGTTGTTGACGGTTGGGATCGCGGACGTCGGGAACTTCTTGTTCTTGCCCAACAGCAGGATCCCGCTCGGATACGGCCTGGCGCTCACGCGATGGCCGGCAATCATGTTCGAGACCGCATTGCCGATCGTGTGACGCGCCGCCCCGGCCAAGCCGGTCGTAGACAGCACCAAGGCGAGAATCGAGATCACAAGCGACGCCTGCGATGCGTGAGCAGAGAGAAGACGTCTCATTGCGGGTCCGATCGACGGGACTGGTCGGAGGATCCGCGGCGCACTTCCCGCAGGTCCTCCAGGGAGAACTCCTGCACGGTCGATAGAACGGCCGCGAGGGCCACGCCGGAGAGGGTCTCGTGCTCGAGCAGGGCGTTGGCCGTCTCCTCGACCGAATTCCAGTTGCTGTCCAGGATCGCGGCGGCCCTCGCTTCGGCGTCGCCCACCAGGCGCTCGACCTCGCGGTCGATCAAGTCGAGCGTAGAGGGTCCAACCGAGCCAAGGTCCTGCAGCGAGGCGCCAAGGAATATCTCCCCACCCTTCTCCCCGATCGTGACCGGACCGAGCGCATCGGACATGCCAAACGAGGTGACCATCGTGCGCGCGAGCGCCGTGGCCGCGTGCAGATCGTCGCTGACGCCGGTCGTCAGGTGCCCGAAGGCCATGCGCTCGCCGGCCGTGCCGGCGGTGATCACGATCAGCTGGTTCTGCAAGTCGGGCTCGGCCTGGATCACCTGGTCGCGGTCGGTGAGCATGTGCGCGGCGGTGCCGAGCGTCCTGCCGCGCGCGACGATCGAGAGCTTGCGCGTCGAGCTGGCCTGCCCGAGCGCTTCGGTCACGACAGCATGGGCAGCCTCGTGAACGGCGATCACCCAGCGCTCCTCGCGCGTGAGGATGTGCTTCTTGGCGGGGCCCGAGACCACGCGGTCGATCGCCTCCTCCAGGGTGGCCTGGTCGATGAGGCCGCGGCCGTCGCGCACGCTGAGCAAGGCGCCCTCGTTGATCACGTTGGCGAGCTCGGCGCCGCTGAAGCCCGGAGTCTGCCGGGCGATCTCCTCGAGCGACGCGTCGGGGGCCAGCGGGCGCTTACCGGCGTGCAGGCGCAGGATCTCCAGGCGCCCGTGCACGTCGGGCACGTCGACCGTGACCTGCCGGTCGAAGCGGCCCGGGCGCAAAAGCGCCGGGTCGAGCACGTCGGGCCGGTTGGTGGCGCCCATCACGACCAGGCCGCCGTCGCCGGCGAAGCCATCCATCTCCACGAGGATCTGGTTGAGCGTCTGCTCGCGCTCGTCGTTGCCCTGGCCGATGCCGGCGCCGCGCTTGCGCCCGGCGGCGTCGAACTCGTCGATGAAGATGATCGCAGGCGCGGCCTTGCGCGCCTTGGCGAACAGGTCGCGCACGCGCGCCGCGCCCACGCCCACCAGGGACTCCACGAAATCCGATCCCGACAGCGAGAAGAACGAGGCGTCCGCTTCCCCCGCGACCGCCTTGGCGAGCAGGGTCTTGCCGGTCCCGGGAGGCCCGACGAGCAGGACGCCCTTGGGAGCGGCGGCCCCCACTTTCAGGTACTTGTCCGGTTCGGCGAGATAGTCGCGGATCTCGCGCAGCTCGGCCACGGCCTCGCCGGCGCCGGCGACGTCGGCGAAGGAGATCCTCTGGGCGACGCCCTTGCCTTTGCGCTTGCCCTTGCCGGTGAAGCGCGAGAAGCCGGCGATGCCACCGGCGCCGCCGTCGGCGCCGAGGCGCGTGAACAGCGCGAACAGGCACACCAGCAGCAGGATGGGGATCAGAAACTGAACGACGACCGAGCGCAGGGGCTTGCCCGCCTGCTGGTCGACCCTCACCGGCGCGTGGCTCGCTTTGAGGCTTGCCAAGAGCGCCTGCGTCTGAGCTCCCGAGCTCGGATAGGCAGCCCACAGACGCTGGTCGAGGGGGACCAGCGTGAGGACCTCTACGCGGTTGTCGTGATCGAGCAGGGTGGCGCTGGCGATGTCCTTGTGCGTCGCGAGCGCTTCGATGCGGTTCAGCGGGACTTCGATGCCGCTGCTGCTGGGCCCGATCGAGCTGAGCAGCAGCGCGAAGGTGATCGCCAGCGCAATCGAGGCGAGCGCCAGGAACGTCGTCAAGGGATCGCGAAACACGAGTGTGCGGACACCCACGGCAAAGCCTTCGAGCGCCACCAGTAGGGGGTTGCGACGGTGGGCCAGCCCGGAGTGCACCTTGGTGCGGGGACCAGGACCGGCGGGCCGAGGATCCTTGGGTGGGCCTGTTGCGCCGTTCGGCTCGGGAGTGGGTGTGTCGCTCATCGCTGTGCTTCATTCATAGGTCCACGGCCTTTGCTCATGGGTCCACGGGTGGTCACGTCGATCGGTATCTCTCTGAGGATGCTGTGGCGTCTGCGGATAGGCGTCTGCGCCTGGGCGTTGGAGATGGTCTCGGCTGTGATCTGAGACAGAGCTCAACGCCTGAGCGACAGCGGCGCCACGAGTCTCACAGCGCGCTCACCTCGACGCAATCCACTTTCACAAGTCCGATACATCCTCTTCATCTCCGTTCACCTTGTTATCCAGATTTTCTCCAGTTGGACACCTTCTGTTCACGCTCGGGCGTGTGCACGGCCGGAAACTGTGCGCGGGTCTCGAACCCGATCTCGCTGCGTCCTGCCCGCCTCACGCCCGCTCAAAGGAGGAACCTACGTGCGACGACTCAACCGCACCCTGACCGCATCGCTGCTCGCCAGCCTGGCCCTGACGATCGTGCCTGCCGCCGCGTCCGCCCGTGCGCTGCTGATCGACGGATCCACCTCGATCTTCCCGCTGATGACCCAGCTGGCGTCCGCCTACCACAAAGCCACGCACCAGCCGACGCCGAAGGTGGGCCAGGGAACTTCCGACGCGGGCGTCAACGACGTGAACGCCGGCCGCGTGGACATCGGCGACGTCTCGCGCGACCCGATCATCGGCACGGACCCGAAAGGACTCGTGTTCACGAAGATCGCGCGCGACGGAATCTGCATGATCACCAACTCGAAGAACCCGCTCTCCAACCTGAACCAGCAGGAGGTCCAGGCTATCTTCACGGGCAACGTGCGCGAATGGAGCGAAGTACCCGGGGCGAGCATGACCGGCCCGATCGATCTGGTGGACCGCACCGCTTCCTCGGGTACGCAAGATGCCTTCCAAAACATCTTCCTCGGCCTGACCCTGAAGGTCTCCTCGAACGCCGCCGAAGAGGAAACCAACGGCCTCGTGCAGAACAAGGTGAAAGTCGACGAACACGCGATCGGCTTCGTCTCGTTCGCGTTCACCGGTGGCGTTCACGCCGTCAACTACCAGGGTATCCCCTGCACGCTGGCCAACGCTCGCTCGGGGCAGTACCAGGGCGTGCGTAACTTCTGGATGGTGACGAAGGGCCACCCGAAAGGCGCGGCTGCCAAGTTCATCGAATGGGTCATCAGCCCGAAAAACAAGGCCGCCAGGAAGATCGTCTCCTCTCAGTGGATAGCGATTCACTAAGAGGCGGGCGGATCCTGGCGCGCGGCAAGCGATGTATGAGCCGCTCACACAGTCCGCTCACACCGGGCCGCATCCACGGCGGCCCGGTGGGGCGCTGAGGCGCCTGCTCGGGCGCGGACCGGCCGCGGCCGAGCGGCGCACGGAGTGGCTGCTGCGTGGGCTCGCCGCCGGTGTGCTGGTGCTGATCGCCGCGATGGCGATCACCGTCTTTACAAAAGCGTGGCCGTCCTTCGCGCACAACGGCCTTGCCTGGTTCGGCAGCGGCGGCGACGTGGACACGCAGCTCTACGCGATGATCAACGGCCCGAAGGACCCGGCTCATTACGTCTACCACTTCAGGGCATGGCCGCTGATCTGGGCCACGATCCTCACCTCGGGCCTGGCGGTCGTGCTCGGCATGATCGCCTCGATCTTCGCCGCCGTCTTCATCGTGGAGTTCGCCCCCAGGCGGATAAGACGCGCGATCGACCCCGTGATCAGGTTGCTCGCCGGGGTGCCATCGGTCGTATATGGCTTGATCGGGATCCTTGCG